>JAVEQW010000072.1:0-5317 GCA_034007385.1 Candidatus Izemoplasmatales bacterium | reverse complement strand
TCAAGAATAAATAAAATTGAAGAAGAAAATAAACAATTTTTTGAACTGTTGAAAGATAAAAATATAGATTTTAATAATTATGTTTTATACGAAGAAGTTTTTATGGATAATCAGTATTTCTATTTAGTTTTTACTGAAGATAATACATCTTTTTATGAAGAAGGAGATATTTTGCTAGGTATTTTGATGAAAATAGATTGTGATGTAATTACAGAGTATAAATCTGATGTCAATCTTAAACTTGAAGGATCAAATTACCTGTTGCCTTCATTATGGATCGCCGGTGGAGATGATTCAGCTTATAGCACAGTAAATGCGTTTTTAAAACGAGCAGAATTGAGGAGACTCATTATAGAAAATAGCTCCAATATTGTACTGCAAAGTATCAGTATAGAAATCGAAGGATCACGATGTTTGGGCAAAATATTGTTCGAATAATAATTAAAATAAAAAGGAGTTATGAATATGAAATATATATTAGTAAGTGCAGATTCAGATCCTAGCGTTTATTTAGTCCCTGATATTGTTGCGGAAAATTTAGATCAATATTGTTTAGATTTTATTCATGAACTTTATGATTTTACTAATGGTCGAGAGTTTGAAATCACTGACAATAATCATACGCCAAGTGAACAAGAAAATGGTGTTTGTTATGATGAGACTGGTTTTATCTATTGGTTAAATAAGGAAAAATTCCCTAATGAACAATCAAAATTTGTCGAAACACTTACTTGGGAAGCATTCAATGGGGTAATACCAGAAGCATACAAAGATTGTCCTTGGTTTAACTTTTGATTTTTTTTTAAAGTGAAAGAAATATGTTTGATGAATATTATCGAGGTAAAAGCATGAAAATTCTTGTAATTGGAGTGAGCAGTTATGATACATTGATATATGTGGATAACTTACCAACACAAAAAGAAGATGCTGCTTTATGGGCTAAAAAGGTTGCTTATAGCATCGGTGGTACCGGTGCAGGTAAAGCTTTGGCATTAAGCGTCTTAGGCGCAAAAACTAGTCTTGCTACAGATATAGGAAATGATGAAGTTAGGGATAAAATTCTAGCTTTTTTAAAAAAAGAAAAAATCGATTTAACAATTTTAAAAGCTGATAGAAGCACAACTCACACAAATATTATGCATGGAAATGGTAAAAGATTAAGTTTTTTTACTTCTTCACCACAACACGTTGAATATAATCCTATTGTAAGAGAATTACTCGCTTCTTCAGATGCAGTTTTCCTAAATATTAATGACTATTGTAGAGATTATATACCGATTATTAAAAAAGAAAAAAAGACTACAATAGTCGATATCCATGATTATGATTTGGGTAATAAATATCATCAAGAATTTATTGATGCTGCTGATATTTTATTTGTCAGTGGAGTTAATATCATTGAACAAGAGAAATTTTTGAATGATTATATTAAAGGTAAAGAAATTGTAATAATAACTAATGGCGATAAAGGAAGCGTTGCGATAGATCATAATAGGGAAATTTATTATCAAAAGCCTTATATTGTTGAAGATATAGTTGATACGAATGGCGCTGGAGATAGTTATTCAGCCGGATTTATTTTCAAGTATCTAAAAACTAAATCAATAGAAGAATCGCTTAAGTTTGCTTCAATTAGTGGCGCTTTAACTTGTTCAAGTCAAGATTTGTATAATGAAAAAGCTACAGAAGAATATATAGAAACATTAATGAAGAATTTTTAGAAGAATATAATTATAAAAAAACCGGCCAATTTCTTGGTCGGTTTCTTATTATCTATTTCTCTTCTTTATTCTTTGGTTCAACTTTCACTTCTTTTTCAACAACTTTTTCTTCCTTTTCTTTTCCTAAGAATGAAGGAATTTCCATGCCTGTCATTTTGAATAAATCACTTAGAGGCGGTATAGATTTCATTAAACCGGAAGCGAAATTAGCGGTTTGAGTTTTTCCATCAGGATTTGATCCGCTATCCCAAACTGTAATATTATCAAACTTAAGGTTCTTAATTGCTTCAACTTGAATACCAACAAGCGTTTCTAATTTTTGAGCAATCAAGTATTGAATAGCTGATTCAGGTGTATTACCTGCAGCCTTAACCAACTCTTGGAAACCTTCAGCTTGCTTAGATAGGATTTCCAATGTACCTCTACCTTCAGCTTCCATCTTAGCGAATACTGCATCCGCTTCACCTTTTGCTCTTCTACGAATTTGCTCAGCTTCAGCTTCAGCTTGAATAACTTTTTGTTGTTTTTCAATTTCTGATTTAACGATAACATCGGCTTCTAAAGATGCTTTTTCCCTAGTTGCTCTGGCAATTTCGGCTTCTTTTTCAGCTAGATATGCTTGTTCAAGTGCTTTAGCTGTAGCGATTTTTTCAGCTGCAGTTGCTCTTCTTAATGATTCAGCTTCAATTTCTCTTCTTGATGCATCTGATTTAGAAATCTCTGCTTTAGAATGGTTTTCACCTTCGATTGCCAAAGCATTAGCTTTAGCAACTGAAATTCTTTGGTCTCTCAAAGCTTCAGCTTCACCGATAGAACCGTCTCTATTCTTTTCAGCAACAGACTTCTTAGCTTCATTTATCGCTTTAGCTGCAGCTTCCTTACCTAGAGCCTCTATATAACCTGATTCATCATTGATATCAGTAACGTTAACGTTAATTAAACGTAAACCGATTTTCTTTAATTCAGTTTCAACGTTATCAGAAACAGCTTCTAGAAACTTATCTCTATTAGTGTTGATTTCTTCAATATCCATAGTAGCAATGACTAAACGCAATTGTCCAAAGATAATATCTTTAGCTAATTCTTGAATTTCATCAAGTTGTAAACCTAGAATACGTTCAGCTGCATTTTGCATTACTGCAGGTTCAGTTGAAATACCAACAGTAAATCTTGAAGGAACGTCAATTCTAATGTTTTGTCTTGATAAAGCTTTTGTCAAGTCGACACTAATTGAAAGTGGTGTTAAATCCAAATATTGATAAGATTGAAAGAAAGGAATTACAAACTTCACACCACCATGGATGCAATCGGCTGATCTTTCAGAACCGTCTTTATTCTTGCTTACCTTACCATAAACGACAAGAATCTTGTCTGATGGACATTTTCTGATTCTTGAAACAATAAATACAAGAATCATGACAACAATTGCGACGATCGCAATTATTAATCCTGCTGCACTTGCTAAAAAATTTAAATACATGTTAATCTCCTTTGTTTATATTTTTTTAGATTTTTTATTATAAATTAATCATCATTGATTTATAGCTTCGACTAAGAATGTAGTCTCGTCTTCTAAACCGATGATTTTAACTTCTTTTTTACTCAAAATATCATTCTTATCTTTTGTAATAGCATCAGCCTCAATCATCTTACCTTGATGTGTTAGCATAATTTTACCTTTTCCTTCGTTGTTTTTAGGAACCCTAATGTAGACAGTAGCCATCTTGCCAATAGCGGTACTATAATCTAAATTTCCAGATGATTCTAATCTAAATATCGATCTCATCACCAAGGCCAATAAAATAGCGGCTATAGCTCCCGATAAAACACCAACAATAACAGCTAACCAAATAGGAGAAGTATCAGCCATCATAAAAATGACCCAACCACCAATACTGAAGAAAGCTAACATTCCTCTAAGAGTGATTATTTTCAATCCTCCAAGAGAAAAGAATGAATCTTGATTAAATACATCAGCAGAGTCGCCAAATGCTCCGCCGTCAACATCATCTAGATCGACATCAACATCAATATCGCCGTCGAAAGATTCGCCACCATCCATACCTATCAGCATCATGATAATTAGAATAATCATTAATGATGTAGCCACAGTAGCTATTATAAACATAACCTGTTGTAATCCGTTTAAACTATCCCACCACATATAAATTACCCCCAATAAAAAAGTATATATATTTTAGCATATTTTTCACTTTTATTGTTTAGTTTTTTTGAAAAAAAAGCTCTGAAATGACAACAAGTCTTCAAAATTTCATTTTTGTATTTAATTTTCATGAAATATGGTAAAATATTAGTGGTAAGACTTCTATTTTTGAAATCAAATACCAGAATATAGTAAGGAGATTACAATTATGAATATATTAGCTTTTATGAAACCTAAAGCAGAAGTAACATATCTTTGCGCCGATAATAACGCTCGTGAAGCAATCGAAATTATGCATAAGAATAGATATACTTCAATACCTGTTTTATCAAAAACGGGTAAATATGTAGGTACAATTACTGAAGGTGATCTACTTTATACACTTGATGAAGTTGGAAGAGATGAAATGAAAAACATTAAAGTCTCATCTGTTAAACGTCATAGAGATTATGAGACAGTTAATATTAATGAAACAATGTTAATACTATTATCAAGAGCTTCTAATGAAAACTTCGTTCCTGTCATTGACGATACTAATCAGTTCCTTGGTATAGTCACAAGAAAGAAATTGCTTGATTATTTCTTTGAACATAATTTTATGGTTTTATAGTAATTTTAAGGCGTTTTATACGCCTTTTTATTTTGCTTTAGAGTATTTAATGAACTAATATTTGTAGTTATATTTACTAAAATTATAGTTAATTGTATAATAAAGAAAAAATCATATATACACGGGGGTAAAATATGAGAAGATTAATAGGTTTAATATTTTTTGTTATAAGCGCTTTATTTATCGTTAGTATTCTAGTTGGTAGTATAGAAGTAATCTCAGATTTTATTGAAGATTTAGGTACTGAGAATTTCTTGACATCAGTTGGTTTATTCGTGGGATTCTTTTTAGATTTGCTTTTCCAACCAATTGTAGTACTTTTGTTAAGTTTACTAGTTATGGTGGATTTTAAATAATAAAGCCTATATTTTTACCAGATGATTTTTACTAGAAGGAGACTTTTGTGGAATATTTTGCTTGCAAACTTGATTTACTTAAACAAAAACAAAAATTAGCTCTAAAAATCAATAACCTACCAATTCTTTTGGCTTATACAACCAAAGGAATTTTTGCAGTGAGAGATAAATGTCCTCATATGGGATCACCGCTCTCGACAGGAGTTTTAGAAGGCGAAATTATTACATGCAAATTCCATGGTCTTCCGATTTCTTTAGAAACCGGCGAAGTTGTAAACAATAAAAAAGCTGAATATTTAAAACTTGATGAATACTCAAGAAGCGTAAGAACATATAAAGCAATTATCAAAGAAGATTCGGTTTATATTGTTATTTAAAATGAGGTGCTGATGAAAAGGTTAAAAAAATTACTATTGATTATTTTTATCATAGTTATACTTTTTGGTTTAATGTACGCTTTACCAAA
>JAVEQW010000071.1:0-5322 GCA_034007385.1 Candidatus Izemoplasmatales bacterium | reverse complement strand
CTTTAACTGCTTCATAATCATCTTTATGGATGATTGAAGTAGTGGAATGAATATATCTTGAAGGCATACCGATAGTACAAACTAAAACACCTTCTCTAGATAATTGTACTGCAGCTGCGTCTGTTCCGCCCAAAGAGTTATAATATTGGAATTTAATATCATTTTTCTCTGCTGTTTCTTCGATGAATTTTTTCATCCCTTGATGGATTAAAGCGCGAGGATCATAGAAACGAACCATAAAACCTCCGCCTAAAGTTCCACCTACTTCACTTGATTCAAACGTATCGGAACATGGTGAACAATCAACCGCTATAAAAAGATCAGGTTGAAGTTTAAATGAAGATGTTGTTGCCCCTCTAAGCCCTACTTCTTCTTGAACGTTTGCACCAGCGAAAAGTTTACATCTTAATTTACTTCTATCAACTGTTTCTAATATGTCTAATGCCATCGCGCTACCAAAACGGTCATCCCATGCTTTAGAAAAGATTTTTTTACCATCTTTTGATGTCTTATAGTTGTTTTCAAAAACAACCTGTTGTCCAATTTTAACGCCTAATTCTTTCGCGTGTTCATAATTGTCAGCTCCAATATCTAAGAAAAAATCATCAAAGCTTGAAACTTGAGCAGTTTTTCCATCTCTTAGTAGGTGAGGTGGTTTAGCACCGATAACACCAGGAACAAAGGTTCCATCGTCAATAACTACATTCATGTGTTGAGATATGACAACAACCGGATTAACTCCTCCAATTGGGATTAATTTAATTAGCCCGTTTTTAGTGATTTCTTTAACTATAGCACCAACTTCGTCCATATGTCCAGCAATCATTACAGTTGGACCATCAGAGTTTAAATTGATTCCACCAAAAATTGAACCTAAGTTATCTTCTACAACAACATCTGCCAATTTTTCCAAGTGATTTCTCATGTAATTTCTGACATACTTTTCTTGTCCTGATACTCCAGGTAAATTAACTAAATCTTCATAGTATTTTTTCATTCTATTCCCCTTTAAGTTTTGCTCTTATGTAATAAATTGGCTTATCTAATTCTCTGAATCTAATTTCAAACTCGGTCTGCACATTATCTTTTGGTAGGTTCATGTACATATCAAGCATTATTTCTTCAATAACAAAGTTCTCATTATCGTTTAACATCATCATTGAATACTCAAACAAAGCATAATTGTCAGTTTTTAAATATATTTTACCATTAGGTTTCAAAATTTTTGTGTAACCTTTTAAAAAGTTTGGACTGGTAAGTCTTCTTTTTGCTTGACGATTTTTTGGCCATGGATCAGAGAAATTCAGATAAATATTCTGAATCTCATTATCTTTAAAAACATCAGAGATATGTAATGCATCAAATCGTAAAAGTTTTAAGTTGTCTAATGGTTCATTAATTGCTTTTTCAAGAGCTCTGACAATTACAGAATCAAATTTCTCAACTCCGATAAAGTTTATATCCTTATTGTTTTGGGCTTTCTCGTATATAAACTTACCTTTTCCACAACCAATTTCCAGTTCTATAGAATTATCGTTGTTAAAGATTTCTTTCCATTTTCCTGCCCATTTTTTGGGACTTTGGATAACGGTATTCGGATAAGATTCTAGTAACTCTTTTGCATATTTAACATTTCTTAAACGCATTAATCTATTCACCCGCTAACATGACGATACTCTCAGCATAAATACTAGCAGCAATAATCATGTCTTTAATAACTAAATATTCATTCGGTTGATGAGCCAAATCTTCTTTGCCAGGTAAGTTTGGTCCAAAAGCTACTGCTTTTTTCAATATCCTTGCATAAGTACCGCCACCGATACTCATGATTTTAGAATCCAAATCACCTGTATATTTTTTATAAGCTTCATGTAATGATTTAACCAACTCATCATTCGGTGAAACATAGTGAGGAGTTGAGTTACCTTTTGCTTCATATGTTAAACCAAATTCTTCTGCTGCTTTTATAATTTTCTTTTCTTTAGCTTCAAACTCATAGTTTCTTGGATAACGGATGTTAACACCTAAAGTAATTTTTTTACCGTCATAATGAACAAAACCAGTGTTTAAAGTTAATTCTTTCATTTCTTTATCAAATGTATCAATTCCAAGTTTCTTTCCTAGATGATCTTGGCTTAAATACTTGTCAACGAAGTGAATGATTGGATTCTTTGTATAGTTTTTCAAGAAATTAACCATTAGATAGATTGCGTTATTTCCTAAATGTGGCCAAGCTGCATGTGCATTCTTACCAAAAACAGTAAATGTATTTTTAAATACCTTACCATGTGTATTGGTTTCTTGAAGAAATTTAATAAACTCTTTTTGAAGATTTCTCTTTAAAACTACTGTACATTCATCTGGCACTACATTGTAACGTTCACCTGCTTCTAATGTTTCAATAAGTTCATCTTCATACTCGCCGGTGATATTAAAACTGTAAATACCTTTTTCAGCGTAAATTAATGGAAATTCTGCATCAGGAGCAAATCCGATATCTGGCATTTGTTCTTTTTCTAGATAACGTTTGATTCCTCTCATTCCGCTTTCTTCATCGGTTCCTAAGATAAGTCTAACTTTCTTATTAAGCTTTATTCCCTTATCTTTTACCATTTTCATAGCGATATAAGCGGCTACTGTTGGTCCCTTATCATCCATTGCACCACGCGCATAGATTTTACCATCCGCTTCAAAAGCTGAAAATGGTGATTGATGCCACTTACCTCCAGCAGGAACAACGTCTAGATGACCTAAAATACCTAGCACTTCGTCTCCTTCACCCATTTCAATATGACCAGCATAATTATCGATGTTCTTAACAATAAAACCGTCATTTTCACCTGTTTTAAGTACAAAGTCTAATGCTTTCTTAATGTCTTTTCCAAAAGGTGCAGTTTTATTCTTAGGATCATACTCCTCTAGTACAGTTGGAATTTGTAGTAATTTTTTTACTAATTTTACATATTCTTCTTGATATTCTTTAGCTATATCAAACCAATTCATATATCTCACATCCTTCCTTTCTATTTTATCATATGGACCTTTATTTGCAAAGATTATGGTATTAATTGTCTCGAATTATATATGTGTTTGACTTTAAAGCAAGATAAAGTATAATATATTATATAAAAAAACACATAAACTGACTAAAGTGTTTGAGAATGTAGGTTACTAAAATGGTTAGAAAAATAGAGATGAAGAACCTGACTTGTTCAAATTGCATTGCAAAAGTTGAGCGTAGAACATCAAGATTACCATATGTCAATTCAGCTTCTTTTAATTATGCTAAGCAAATCCTTTTAGTGGATTTTAAGGAAGACTATAATGAGGAACAAGCTTTAAAGGAAATTAAAGCAATTGTTGATGTTCTTGAAGACAATATAATTACTCATTACTACGAACAAAAAGTTGAAGAAAAAAAGATGAACTTCTTCTTTGAGTATCGTTTTGTTTTAGTGGGAATGGTACTAATTTTCTTTACTTTTTCGGCTTATACAATAATTCCTTTTGCTAATAACTTGTTAAACACAAGAATTGGTCAACCAACCCAAATATTGAAAGATATCCTATATTGGGTAGGCTATGTATTATTGATATCTAAACTGTTGATTTTGCAAATAAGAGGAATTAAGAATTTTAATATATTTAATGAAAACACATTGATGATTATAGCGACTTTTGCCGCTATGTGGATTGGTAAATATGAAGAAAGTATAGCAGTTGTTATCCTTTACTCATTAGGAGAATACCTACAAAATCGTGCTGTTCAGAAGTCAAAAAAAGAGATTTCAGCTTTAATTGATTTAAAAGTTGATTATGCCAATGTATTAGTTGAAGATAAAGTAATAATTAAAGATCCAATGCAAGTAAAAATCGGCGATGTTATTGTTGTTAAGAATGGCGAACGAATCCCTATGGACGGTAAAATTGTTCTTGGTTCAACATCACTCAATACTTCCGAACTAACCGGTGAATCAAAATTAAGGACTGTCCACGCTGGAGATAAGGTATTATCAGGTAATATCAATGTTGGTGATGTTATTCATATTGAAGTTACTCAAAAGTATGAAAACTCTACGCTTGCTAAAATTATAGATTTAATTGAGAATGCTACCAATAAAAAATCAAAGAGAGAGATGTTTATAACTAAATTTGCTAAGATTTATACTCCGATTGTCGTTGGTTTAGCTTTGTTATTAGTCTTATATGGTGTTATTTTCGATTCTAACAACGTTACAACACCAGATGGGTATATTTACCGTGCCGCAATATTCTTAGTGATTTCATGTCCATGTTCATTGGTTCTATCCGTTCCATTATCTTATTATGCCGGTATTGGTACAGCTGCTAAACACGGCATATTATTTAAGGGTTCTACTTATTTACATGCAATAACAGAAGTAGAATTAATTGCACTAGATAAAACCGGTACATTAACTCATGGTGATTTCTTTGTGAAAGAATATAGCAACATGGAAACATTAATGTTAGCTGCTTCGATTGAAAAGTTTTCTAATCATCCAATCGCCAAAACTATAGTTGAATATAATAATTATCCGACTTACCAAGTAAGTAAAGTATTGGAAGTTCCAGGTTTTGGTATTACTGGAGAAATTGATGGTAAAGTTATTCTTGCCGGCAGTAGAAAGTTGTTGGAAAAGAATAACGTAAAAGTGGAAACTGAAAAACTTCCAATTGGATCGTATACATTTGTTTCTTTGGATGGAGAGTTTATTGGTTATATCGTAGTCAAAGACGAGTTAAAAGAAACTTCTATGGAAACCGTTAGAGAGTTTACCAAAGAATATGATACGGTAATGTTAACTGGAGACAATGAGATTTCAGCCCGAGATATCGCTTTGCAGTTAGGTGGTATTGAATACTATTCGGAATTATTACCGGAAGAAAAATTGACAAAGTTTAACGAAATAAGAACAAATTCAGTTTCTTTATTCGTTGGAGACGGAATTAATGACGCTCCACTCCTTAAGAATGCAGATATCGGGGTTTCATTAGGAAGTGCAACCGATTTAGCAATTGAAGTTAGTGATGTTATTATCATTAATAATGATATTCGATTACTTGATAAAGCAATTAAGATAGCTAAGAAAACAAAACGCTTATCAGGTGAAAATATTGTCTTCTCATTAGCGGTTAAATTGATATTTCTTGTGATGTCTGCTTTAGGTTTAATGTGGATGTGGTTATCGATTTTCGCTGATGTAGGTGTTGCTATTTTATGTGTACTAAATGCTTTAAGATTAATTTACCAAAAAAATTATCTGAAAGATAAAGCTTAATTTGGCTTTATCTTTTTTATTT
>JAVEQW010000012.1:3657-26550 GCA_034007385.1 Candidatus Izemoplasmatales bacterium | reverse complement strand
TTTTTATGGAGAAAATGAGTTAGTAAATCGTCTTATTAAGTAAAGAGGTATTTGAATATATGATTGAAATAATAAATCTAACTAAATACTATAATCAAAATGTTGGGTGTAAAAATATTAACTTCAAAGTAGAAGCTGGTGAAAAAATAGGTTTTATTGGGCCAAATGGGAGTGGTAAGACAACACTTATTAGATTATTAATGGGTTTACTAGTTCCAACTGATGGAACCGCAAGAATCATGAGTAAAACAATATCTGATAATGATTTCCATAAAATCTTTTCAGATGTCTCATACTTATCAAATGCTCCTATAAAAATGAATGATTTTTATGTTGCAGATGTCATAGAAACATTTAGAAAACTTAAAAATTCAAGTACTGAGTATGTTGACTATTTGATAAAATATTTTGAAGTAGAAACTAAAAAATTAATGGAAGATTTATCATATGGTAATATCAAAAAAATCAGTATACTCATTGCACTAATGAATAAGCCTAAACTACTAATCTTAGATGAGCCTACAAGTGGACTAGATCCACTCATGCAAAATCGATTTTTTACAGAAATTAAAAAATTGTCTAAAAATGGAATGACTGTATTTTTTTCAAGTCATATTCTTTCTGAAATTGAAGACTTTTGTCATAGAATTATTTTCATTAGAGAAGGAACTATTGTTTTAGACACGCCGTTATCCAAATTAAAAGAAAGAACACACAAAATAATAAGTATTAGAAATCATGATTCTGTTATTGATGTAAATGGCTTATCTTTAGTAGAAAAACAATTAGCTAAAGAGATCTATCATTTTAATGGAAAGATGCCAGACTTATTAGAAACCTTAATCAAAAGAAAGGTTAAAGATTTCACAATAGAAGATGCTTCCTTATCTGATATGGTGGAAATGTATTATGAAAAGGGGGCGTCATAGTGAATAAAACATTGTTTTTATTAGACATGAAATGTCTTAAAAAAACGATTATCGTCGGTTCATCAATCTTGTCACTTATAATTATCGCCATATGGCTTTTTGTCTATTTTACAAGCAAGGATGTTTCTGCGGATACATTTCATGTGGATTATCAATATATTCTTGTTAAAGTCTTATCGCCTATTGCGATTTTTATGTCGGTGTATATTGGTAGATATGTGTATTCTAAGTACCATTCTTTTCAAATTAATGAAAGTATCTATACAACTGAACTTTCAAAAAGAGTTCACTTTATAACACATATTTTATCTGCTGTATTTGCAGTAGCTATTGTGAACACAATGACCACATTCACGATAATTTCGATTAGTCTACTATTTAATGCCTTTACCTTAAGATTACTCCTTATTCAACTATGTTTTCTTATAGGGTTGTTATCTGCTGTATTTATTGGACAAATGTTAATCGTTGTTATGAAAACAAGTGGTAGTTCAACTTGGATTTTATCAATACCATTGGTGACATATGTATATAATACTATATCTGAAATAGTAAAAGGATTAGATTCTAGAATTATTGTAATTCTAAACCGAATTTTTAAATACATAGACTTTTTATCATTTTTTTCCATAGATTTGCAAGCAACAAGTATTTCACGAATGGCAACTATTAATTTCTTTCATATGATGATATTATTTGTCGTTTCAACTATATTGCTTATGAGCAGTTTTACAATATTTAGAAGAAAAGAATTGATTTAGTAAAGGTTCTAACATTTTAATGAAAAGAGGTAAGATATTTTCATTGTTAAGAATCTTAAAAAATAAAAAAGGAGGATTTATATGTATAAGAAGATATTGATTTCAGTTGTATTATTTGTTATGACCTGTTTATTTACGGGAACAGTATTTGCTTCGGATATAGCAAGCAATGATATTGAACTAAGAACCAATACATTATTGATTGAGTTATTTGATGATATAAGCAATTCAACATCAAAAAAAGTAAGTAATATTAAAACGGCTTTCGATTTTGATGGTAATGAATATAAAGTAGTTGAAGGATCGCCTTATGGGTACTTAATATTTAGTGTTAATACTGGTGTGGTTGTAGAATATTCATCTAACTCAATTTCACCATTTTATAAATTAAAAGGTGAATTGTATTATGGAGGACCTACTTTTTATTATACTCAAATGGATAATTATATAAATCACACAATTATCCAAGAACACCATCACATCAATCAATTAGACAACTTTAAGATAAGTAGCAGGGTATTGAACGATGCACTCTACCAAATGAAAGACACTGTTATCCTTGATTATATTAACAAAGGAATAAAGAGAAGTGATCAAATAATGGATAAATCAAGCAGTACTGGAACTGTTGAAAATCCTGAGTTTTATGAAAACTTAGATAGCTTTGGAGGAATGAGTGGTGACGTGTGTGGTTTTATAGGTTTAAATATGTTGATTGCCTATCATGATAAGTATAAAAACGAGTCCGGTGAAGATATCATGGATGATATATATTGGACTGATACTACCAAAACTGGCTTAAACTCAGGTAATGACTCATTATCAAAATACTTATATGATTTAGATCCAAAAGACGGAACAACTTCTGTTCATATACATAATGTAATGCAACAGTACAGTAGTGAACAGAATCTAAGTTATAATCACACTTCAAGATACAAGCCTTTCTATACTATTGCTACAGTAACCAACGCAATCGACAGAAATACACCTGTGGAGGTGTTTGGAAGTCTAGATAGTCCAAGTAGTAAAGGTGATGTTAATCATGCAGTCGTAGTATATGGATATAAAACATATAAGAATTTCTTGGGGATAGTTTATAAAACTGACTATACTGCACATTTTGGTTGGTCGGGGTATAATAGTGTTGTTATCACAGGTATAATTGGTAGCATCTACTTTTTTGAAAACGAATAAAGAGAGTATAATAAAAATGAAAAAAACAATTATAGGCATTATCCTTCTACCCATTTTTCTATTTGTAATCGCCTGTGACGGATCATATTCAGGACAAGAAATATTTTTAAAGTCACATATTGATGGTCATTCAATGACGATTAAACTAGATAGTAAAATCACAGATTTCCACCATGGAGATATCTTAAATCCATTTTTTGGAAGATCAACTTTCAAAACAAAAACAAAAGTAGGATTATCAGATTTAAAGGATGAAATAATCGATAATAACAAACATGTTGATGTAGATTATGTGAATAGTGACATGATGGTTATATTTGAGAGAACTGAGGGTGGTATGACATATAGTTTTTTCATTAAATATCTAGAAAATATTGATAATAGAAATCTTTTTCTTGCAGGAGAAATGAACTTTTCTATTGAAAGTTATAATGAAGAATACACTTATGAAAAGATATTACTTCCATACCACATGATTGATGATGAAGATTTTGATGAAACTATAATGAATTTACAAGAATTAAATTATGACAAAGAATATCACATTTCGAACCAATATAATACTGAATCTTTTATAGAATATTATAACAATATTGGGTCGTATATAGTTGCAAAATTCGAAAATGAAATTATAGTGAGTGGTTTAAACTTCGAGCAGCCGACGTCACAAGTTTATCAGTATATTGATAGCTATGTTTTAGACTTTAGTGAACCAGGTAAATTAATAATAAGAATATTAAATTGATATTAAGGATATAGATAAAATTATTAATATTAATAGCTAAATTCTTAGTAACTTGATGCGAAAGTAATAATGTGACTTTATGAATGAATAATCATTAAAAACATTCAATATATGATTAATAAAATAGGAGGGTTGGACATTCTACTCTCTTATTTTTAAAAAGATAATATTATATAAAGAAAAAGTAATAAAATTTATAAGGGTTAAAAAAGGTCAAAATGTTTTTCAGAAATAAAAATGTTTATTCTTTGGTCTTTTCATGGACTAGAGCAATCACCTACTGAACAAGTATTATCGGGTTCATATTCTTATGTTTTTAATTTTGGTGCTATAGATGTTTATCAAAAAACTATGGGGGTCAAAATAGGGGTCATATTAAATGCCTCAGTGATATTAGGTCTATATTTGGCGATTATAAGTTTTTATACTACATGCCTTTCACGCATGCATTCACGGGTTCGAATCCCGTACGGGTCACCAGCATAATACCTAAAGTTAGCGATTAAGCTAGCTTTTTTTTTATGAAATTATACTAGTGAATATGACCCCTAAAACCTCATTTTGATTTTAGAATAGGGGTCAAACCATATTTTAAATAACACAAACGCCTTTATTTAGACCTTTTCAAAGAACAAAGCACCTGCTTGTCGTGCAATATTTTGTGGTTTTCTTAAAAAGTTTACAAATTTATTTGTTAATGAACTATATTTATATGATAAATTTATTGTGTTGAGTTGATAATTTCTAACAAAACTATTATATTTAATTTGTCTAATAGATATTAATAGGAGAAGCATATAATGAGTAACGATGATTTTTATGATAAAATTGATAGTTTTGGAAAAAGTAAAAAGAAGGCGCAAGAATCAAGAACAGAATGGTTCGATGAAAAAAAAGCTCAAATAAAAAAATAGACAGAAATATTTTAGATTGGCTTGATTTATTTATTAATATATCTTCTGTAATTTTATTTGTTTCATTAATAGTTATAAGTATATCTGATTCTTTTTCAGTTAACGAATTAGCTTCAAGTTATAGTGAAGAGGAGTTATATAGCATCTTTGCAATTCAAAGTAAATTTATAGCTTTAATTCTTTGGTTTATAATGAGTTCTTTAATTTTTGGGGCATATTTTCTTTGGTCGAAAGCAATTGTTTACATAATGAAAAACATAGTTAGTAATCAATAAAGAGTCAGTGTAATATTTATATAAATGAATATCTTGTTTATATTAGAGACCTATCTTTTATGATAATTAAGCAAGGAAAAATTCATTAAATTTGCAAGAGTCAAATATGGGTCAAAATAAGGGTCAAACTATATTTTGGATTACAAAAACGTCTATATTTAGAACTTTTTAAAGGTTAGAGCACTTGCTTGACGTGCAAGGGGTCGTGGGTTCAAGTCCCTCTAGTTCCACCATTTTGTCTAAATATAGGAATGATCCTTCTTGGTTTTATTCCTTTTTTTAATGGAATAGTATTTAATAATTATTTATGATATACTATATTTGAAATCAACAAAGTGATTACATATTTTTATAAACTTTAAATTTTTGATTATGATATTTTTAATTTAATAGTAAAGGAGGATTCGTAATGAAAAAGTTATTTGTTATAGCTTTATTATTTTTTACTGTTATACCTTTATTGGGATGTGATGGTGTAAGAAGCTTAACAGAGCCAACTGATGTCACAACACTTACTTATGATTTGACGACAACTGAAATCCCAACAACGATGACACAAGACCCAACAACCCCATTGATGGATGAAATCTATTTACTATATTCTGGTTCATATTTAAACTTTCATGATTTCGTTGAGCCAATCACATGGGTTACATCATACAATGAATACTTAGAATCAGATTATTCATTTGAATTGGATGAAAGATTCTTTGATGATTATAGTCTCTATACTTACACGTTTGTTAATAGTAACTTGGGAAAAGATATATTTCTATATGATGATTATCTTTTGATAGATAACAGTCTTATAATCACCTGTAATACCGATGAAGGTAGTGTTTCACCAGCATTTGGAGAATATGCTATTGTATTTGCTATTCCTAAAGAATTGTTGAATCAAGACATAGAAGTTTTTGTATCACTTAATGGTGGTAATGATATGGTGTTAGATGAATCCACTACAATAAGAAGTGTGGCTCGTCTGCAATTGCTTTATTTTGAAATAACAGAAGACCATAAATTTGGTATAAATTTTAATAGAGAAGCGACGTGGTCACTTTCAGCAATCACGGGAAGATTATTTAGCATATCAGATAATCAAGAAATATCCATGACTATGTTCTCTGGCCTTTATGGTTATCATGCAATATTAGAACCAGGTCAATATGTATTTATCTTGAATATTGGGAATAATGATGAAGAGGATGTCTTATTATATATATTTGATTATTATGCGAAACTGCATAAAACAACCAGTACTGAGTTTTAGAGTAAAACCATCATCAAAGAGTTTTTCTTGATACGAACTTTATAAGTATACAGGGGATTTATGAATGAGTATAAGACGAATGATATGACATATTATTCAGTAGACGCATTCAGTGATTTATCTAATACATTTGATGAGAGTTAGTATCACTAATCATTGATAGAAGTGGGTTACCTGAAAGCCATAATTGTGAGAAGGATCATTGTCAATACATTATTATTCCTTTGTTTAGTACCTGGATGATTGATGATTATAATTTGGATTCATCATATGCAGATGGAACAATCACATTTACTATATTAATCATGCCATCTGACTTACCCGTGACCAGGGTAAAAATATTGGTTTTAAGAGTTGATTCTGACTATTCGTATCAAATCGTTATTAATCTGGAAGACTAATTGTATTAAAATAGTATAACTAGATATTAAATTAATACTAAGTAAAAAATAAGGACCATCAACTTGATGGTCCCCATCTTTTTTGATAATTAGGCAAGGAAAACCAATATATTTACAAGGGTCAAATAAGGGTCAAAATAAGGGTCAAACTGATTGTTTGGTTATATAAACGTCTATTTTCGGTTCTTTTTAAAGGGTAGAACTTTTGCTTGACGTACAGGTGCTCTCTTACCAATTCTCTTATAATTCGTTATTGTGGCTATGGCTCTCATTATCAAATATTTATGGGGGTCAAAATAGGGGTCAAATTAAATGCCGTAGTGATATTTAGTCTATATTTGGCGATTATATGTATTTATACTACATGCCTTTCACGCATGCATTCACGGGTTCGAATCCCGTACGGGTCACCAGTTAGACATCTAGAATTAGCGATTATGGCTAGTTCTTTTTTTATACAAATATGACATACTAGGTGTGTATTAAGTATGTGTCAAATTTTGGACTAGTCCATTCACTTAATGAATTAAATTTTTTATGTTTATAAATTGATAAAAAACCACATGCATTGTTGACGATTGATTTATTAAGTGTTAATATAATCGATGACAAAAGAAAAAACAAAGAATATGTTGTTCAAAAATGACTCAATTTTAATTGAAACTATCATACCAGAAGATAAAGGCGGACAGAATGAAGAAAATATTATGTATATTCTTATTAGTCATATCATTATCAATCATATCATGTGATAACTCAACGACAAATAAGTACAGCCATAAAGACTCAGAACAGGTAAAGTCTGATTTCAATGCTGAAGTAGAAAGGTTTGATCATACATTTGAAACTTATAAAGCTATTTCTAATATATCTAGTATAAAATATCGAACTTATCATGACTTAGATGAAGATTCAATGAGGATGAGTCACACCCCCGTTGATCTGACAACCAAAGTTTTACTAGATTTGAATAATAAGTATTTTTACACCATTCAACACGTGAGAGTAAAGGTTGATAACCCATTGTTGGGACCAACACATCAGTATAAAAGTTATCAGTTAGAAATGGATTATGCTGATGGTCAATATATTAAAACAGAAGGCTACACATATGATTGTATAAGAAAAACGTATTCTACCGAAGAAGATTTTTTAGACATCATTGAACGTTTACAAGAAAATGAATTAATCTTTCCAGATGATGCTACATACGCTCAAATAGACGACAAAAAGTATTCAATAACATTTCTAATTGAACAATTTGATGATCTTAATCCTGATATATTTGAGACTTACTTCAGTGAAGAAAGATTTAGTCTAAATAACCAAGAAAAAGTGGTTATAACATTTGATTTTTTAACTGATACTGAACTTACTCTAAAAATGGAGTTTGATCCAATGAAATATGTAAAATCTAGAGAAGACTATTACACATATTTAGTCATTGAGGAGCATATTCAATTACTTCAAGAAGTAGAAAAAGAAGAAATAGATGGCATATTTTTAAACTCGGCTTCCAGTATAGATAATCCAATGTTTACATTGAGGGCAGAACATGCTTCTAATCTATATATGAACCCATATAGTGAAAACTTTTATAAATATGTATTAACTCCAGGAATCTATAGATTTGATAGAACAGAAGAATATGAAATTTATGATACTAATGGAGAAGTCATTAATTACATAGGTCCTATAATATTTGAGGAAGAAACAATTCTTTATATTAACTATTTGTCACCAAAAGGAAGACAACACAGGGATGTATTTTTGATAGTTAAGATATCTGACGAGTCACACTAGACTTTTTCCAAGTTAGAAGCTATGGTGGAATAAACGAAAAGAACACTTTCTTTCTTCCCTAATAAATATTGTTTGATGATGTGTTTAAGATTATCAATGAATTTATGAAATTGGTGGAGCTGTAGACAAGCAATATGTATAATCCTCTCATTTAGTCTTAAATGATTGTAGGGTCAAGATCCTTTTCGGCAAGGATTCATGGGTTAGAATCCCTTACGGGTCACCAGCTTAATCACATAAAGTTAGCATAAATGAAATGAACCCTTAAGAGTAGACACAATTAAAAAAGTGTCTACTTTTTAATTTCTTAAGCGAATTGTATAATAAAAAAGAATTATCATGGGAGGAAATTTATGAAAAAATATTTGTTTTGTTTATATTTGCTATTGATACCTTTTCTTGCTATTAGTTGCAATTCAACACCAACAACAAATGAGACTACGCAAATTTTCTTAGGAGGTTATCATTCTTCAGCAATAACCTCAGAAGGACGAATATTTACTTGGGGAAATAATGACAGTGGACAATTAGGAGATGGAACAACAACTTATAGTTCAGTAGCAGTTGATATAACGTCACAATTTAGTCTGGATTTAGACGAAAAGATTATTAAGGCATCTTTAGGAGAATCCCATTCATCAGTAATTACTTCGAAAGGCAGAATTTTCACTTGGGGAAATAATGACAGTGGACAATTAGGCGATGGAACAACAACAGATATTTTGATACCAAATAATATTACAGAGAATTTTAATTTAAATATTGACGAAAAGATTACTCAAGTGTCTTTGGGTGGTTATCATTCTTCAGCAATAACATCAGAAGGACGAATTTTTACCTGGGGATCTAACTTTGGTGGGAAGTTGGGTGATGGAACAACAGAAGATCGAACTAATCCAACAGATATTACCTCACAGTTTAATTTAGATACCGATGAAAAAATAATACAAGTAGCTTTAGGGCTTTTTCATACTTCCGCAATTACTTCAAAAGGTAGAGTTTTCACTTGGGGACAAAATAAATCCGGGCAATTGGGTGAAGGTACTAGCGTTAGTAAATCTATACCAGTAGATGTCACGGCTAAGTTCAATTAACAAAATAAATGATTCTCTTTATCACAAGTTTTTATGAACTGAAGTCAGTTGAAAAACTGACTTTTTTTTAAAAAAATAAATAGTTAAAAAATCGATTTAAAACCTATTGCAAATCCCTTAATTTAGGTGTATTATGTGATTGAGTATAATATTAGTCGGCATTGATGGTGCGGACGTTAAATAAAAGTTTTTTATAAACTTTGACAAGGCTTTTTTTAAAAGCCTACACCACCCCAACATAATATCTATATATTATTAAAGAAAGGTAGGTGTAAACATGGCTCAAGACAAAAAAGCTCCAGTTAAAGCTGCTCCAGCAAAACCAGCTCCTACAAAACCAGTAGGCAAGAAATAAAAAGAACTATTTAGTTGCTTATAGCTAGCTAACTAAAAACTAGACAGACTTCAACAAGTCGTTATCCAAAAAATAACGACTTGTTTTTTTAAAAAAGTAGTATATATAACCAACTTAAGAAGAGATTTTTATGTGTTATTAATATTTAGTAATGATTATTAACTATTAAATCTTATTTAGCATTTTTCTTAGAAAAAGGTTATAATATTGATGACACTTTAATCATTATATAAAGGATAAATAAAATGAGAATAAATGTATTCATAAGTTCAACGGGATTTTGTTCGAGAAGAGAAGCGGATCGTCTAGTTCAAAACGGAAGAGTAACAATCGACAATCAAATAGCTAGTATTGGCATGGATGTTTCAGATACAAATATCGTTAAAATAGATGGTAAAGTCATTGGTAAACAACCAGATAGAGTATATATTGCTTTCAATAAGCCTAGAGGAATAGTTTCAACAACAGATCAAACTAAACCTAATAATATTATCAGCTATCTAAACTATCCTGAAAGAATATTTCCGATTGGAAGACTGGACAAAGATACTTCAGGATTAATATTACTTACAAATGACGGAATGATAGTTAACAAAATTCTTCGTAGTGAAAATAATCACGACAAAGAGTATATTGTTGAAGTTGATAAACCAATATCCCAAGACTTTATCAATAAAATGCAGACTGGAGTTGAAATATATAATCCAGTTCAACATGTTGTGGTAGAAACTAAACCAGCAAAAATCAAGAAAATTAACAATTCAACTTTTAATCTGATAATTACCCAGGGATTAAACTTGCAAATTAGAAGAATGTGCAAGCAATTAGGATATAATGTAAAAACCTTGAAGAGAATAAGAATAATTAATATTAAAATTAATGATTTAAAGATTGGACAGTGGCGCTATTTAACAGAAAAGGAAATAGTTGAATTACTAAAAATCATCGAAGAATAAATTAATTACAAATAAAAAAAAGCTTGAATTTTCAAGCATTTTTACTTTATAAGAGACAATTTATTCAATATTATCAAGAGATTCGAATATTAAAATATATTCAGTGCTTAAATCGCTTTCTATAAAGCCTGCAAGTTCGATTCTATCAATCATTTGATTAAGGGTAACTGAATCGATTCTGCCATCAATAATTACATAATCAATATCATAATCAGAATTGAATAAATTAAAGTAGCTATAATCAAATATCAGTTCTCTATCCGCCAAATGAGGGGTTAAATAGCCGCTCGCAACAATCGCCTTATCTTTAGGTATGCTATTCATAGTTTCCTTCATGGAGTCATACATTTCCTGATTGGCAAGATAAGTCTCATAAGTCCATTTTCTCTCATAGATATAAACTGATCCAAAAGTCAAGGATACAGCTACTCCTAATAAAGCGAGAACATTGACTACATTTTTCATTGAAAACTTGTTCTTGAAGAAAGATAGTTCAGAGTTTTCTTTGTCTACCAATAACACCATGAATATCAATAAAGTTGTACTACCATAAAAATACTGGAATCCAAATTGATGTTGATAAGGATAAGTACTTAAGTAGTTCATGACAATAAGTGGAGCAGCTAAGAAATAAGCAGACTTATTTTTTACTAAAAACGGCAATAGACCTAGAGAACCAATAACCAGTAATAATGTATTAATCTTCATTGGAGAAAAGAATGTTGCTAGGAAATAACTTGGATTCAGAACAAAACCAGCAATGATACCTTTAATACCTAATTCATTATCAATATTAATATTGTTATATCGCCAGAACATTGCTCCATCACCGGCTTCATTCAAGTAAGATGTTATGAGCAAAAAATATATCATTGAAAAAATAACGATTGAAAGACTTTGAATCAGTTGTTTAAAATCAGTTTTTTTCTTTTTATTAAAAATACTACTAGAAAAGAAGTAAAGTCCGATAAACACTAAATATAGACTGGCGTCCTCTTTTACAAGAAGCGTTAATACTGTAAAGATTATAAGCGGTATAGTTTGTTTCTTTATCCCAAAGTACAATACGAATAATAGAAGTGGTGGTAAGAAACAATTTTCATGCAAATCATAAAAACTACTTGTGATTATTGCAGGAGACATAACATACATTATAATTACTAACATTTTGAAGAAATCTCTAGTTTTAAATTCCTTCATGATTAACCATAATGGAAAAACACCACTAGCAACAATCAATATCTGTAAAATCTGTAAAGTCTCAGGATATGGAAAAACCATGAAAACCGGCAGCATTAAGTAATAAATTGGTGAGAAATGGATCATATTGTGGGAAATCAAAACACTTCTTTCCAATGAAGTTATCATTCCGTTGAAATCCCTCATATTATAAAACATTTGAATGAAAATCCCGAAATCATAGGTTGATGTTGCAAAAGCCTTTAATCGATAAACCATGAATAATGAAAATACGATAACTTGAACCAAAAGAATCAAAGCAACCAAATTAAATCCGATATCAGTCAAAAGTTTTTTAACTTTATCTCTTTTAAGATACTTAATAAATAATGAAACTGTATAAAGAACTGATAGTCCTCCAAAGATAATAATGGCTATGATAAAGCGCTTTTGCATTACCTGGTTATAGATTAAATCATCAGATATTTGTGAACCATTAACTCCTGAAATAGGCGAATATGCAACTGAAAATTTGTTAATTAATATAATAATTAGTCCAATAAAAATCAAAACATTTAATGAAGAAAGAATCCACTTTATTATATTTAACAACGAAGATTCATATTTTTTTAGGAAGTTTAAAATACCTGTATAAAGAGCGGGTAAAGCAAAGACTAAGGCTCCTATGGCTAAAGATTTTACTGGAGCGAAATAAGCAAAAACAAATAAGAAAAACAACCAGAAAAAGGCAGTCAGATTTTCTAGTTGTTCCTTAATAATCGAAAATATAAGTAAAATAATAACAATAAAGCTAATGGTAAACGTTACGAAGAAAGGCAATAATTCGCTAAGTTTAACTAACTTAAGATTATAATAGTTTCTAATTAAATCATATTTAAAAATCCCTACAGTAGAGGTAAAGAAGAAGGCAATTGCAAGCGAACTCAAGATTATCAGTATTATACTCTTGATATCAATTTTTTTAGGGTTTATATTGGTTAAAATATTCATTAGCAAAATCACCTATGTAAATAATAATGTTATATACAATTAAGTATATCATTTTTACTTACAAAAATAAAAACCTTTTTAATCATCTAAGCCAAAGTGAAGTCTTAGCTCGCCATTTATGACGTAACTATCATCAAACACTATACCAGAACCTTCAAACATACTGTTTAAAGTTTCCTTTTTTACAATCAATGTATCATCAACCATCAAATTCGGATCAAAAATTCCAAACAAAGTTGCTAGCATATCATTGGTAAGTTCAACTTCACCTAGATTAGCTTCGATAATACTTAAAACCATATCACCGTTACTATTCATGCTTACGGTGCTTGACAGATTAAATTGCATGTCAAAGGTTCCAGTCATTCCGGTTTTTGATAAAGTCATCAATAAATGAATTGATAATTTATCATCAACCATTGTCACAAAAAGATTGGTAGAACTGAATACAAATTCAATTTCGTCTCCATCCAAAGTGAATTTAATCGGTAACTCAAACTTAACTTTTTCCTGTAAATAATAATCCAATATCTGATTAACGTCCACTTCATCCAGATCAATTCTTGGATCAGTTGGATTTAGAAATGCATTAGTTGCTGCCTGAGCGGCTAAACTTGCCATAAAAGCAGCTTTATCCATATCATTTTCCCATTTGTCAAAGTCTGGTTCATCTAAATCAGTACTCAATCTTCTGAAGATTCCAACATTTAGAGAAACATCAAAGCCTTCGTCACTAATATCTAGAATTAGTAATTCTTGTTCATAAACAACTTTTAATAAAGCAGCAAATGTTGGATCTTCTTCATAAAGATAATTTGTCAATTCTTCCTCTCCAACAGTAAAACTCAAATCTTCTTCATTAAAAGCTCCGAAAGCTAAATTCTGCGCAATCAAATCATTTAGACTTTGATCTGTTATCTTATCTACAATGAAGTTTGCTAATTTATAAGCTGTATTAACTCCGATGTTAATCTTACCAATTTTAATATCACTAATTTTTAAGTAATATTCCTCGTTTTCTGATAATACAATATCAAATACCATTTCAATACCGGTTTGATATAGCACATTACCTGAAGAACTGACATAATCGGCTCCAGCAGTTATTTTTATTTGATCGTCACTCAACTCAGTCCATATACCTTTTACGCCAAAATTGTTAAAAACCATCATATATGAATAAGCCATTTCTCCTTCATACTGACTGTTTAAAAATTTGGGGTTGTCTTTTGATAATTCTTTTTGGATAGTTCGATTAATAAATGCTTCATCAATAGTCAAAAAGACAGTATCATCATTTATATCGGTAATCAAATCTGATAATTCTTCATCCAACATTGAATAAAGCGCAGACTCTGATGAAGTATTATACTGATCAATTGGTGCAGTTGTTTTCTTGCTTAATAGAATTAGAGGTAATCCAATTATAATGAAAACTATTATTAAAAGGATTACAACAGTTTTAATCAATCTCTTTCCTAACTTACCCATAATAACCTTCCTTTACTTTTTTTATTTCGTATCTTTATTTTATCACATATGGATGTATTTGTATCATTTATGCATAATAAAAGATACCATTTATAATGGAAAAAAATATGTTTACATTGGAATCAAACCTATTAATCATCTTAAAAATTTTTACGTATTTATATTAAAATAAAGTATAATAGATTATAGACATTACTTAAACCATTTGACCAGGAGAAATGACAATCATATGTCATAAAATAATAAAAATGAACAAACTTTGGAATCGCAATTTTTCAATTTTAACAATTGGGTCCTTTATATCTGCATTTGGCAGTGCCGCAGCCGGCATTGCTTTTGGTATTTTAATTTATAAACAAACTGGTTCACCATTAACCCTAGCGCTTTTTACAATCGCAAATATAATACCAAGAATGTTAACTTCAATCTTAGTCGGTCCATTTGTTGACAGAAATTCAAGAGTCAAAATGATATATCGAATTGATTATTTTTATAGTATATTCTTTTCAATAGTAGCTGTAATTTTATTCACAGGATATTTTAATGTCTGGGTATTCACAATCATAGCGGCTTTTTTTGGTATAGTAGATACGGTTTATCAAATTGCTTTTACAAGTTTATTCCCTGAGGTTATAACCCCAGGCAATCATTCGAAAGCTTATTCAATCTCATCTTTAATCTGGCCTATATCAGCTGCGGTCATGGCTCCTATAGCTACTTATTTAATAGAAACATATGTATTTGGTGTGGCTATCTTGATGGCATTCAATGCTTTGACGTTTGTTATAACAGCTACCATAGAGACACAAATTAAACTAGAAGAAAAACTTAACACAAAAAAGGTTCATAGTAAAATCACTTTTATTGAAGATATCAAAGAAGGTTTGCACTATTATAAATTAGAAAAAGGTATTTTAGGAATTGGAGTTTTGTTCGCGGCTTTTTCTTTTGTTTATGCCGCGAGTGACTTATTAAGAATGCCATATTTTGTCAATCATCCGACATTGACTTTACAAAACTTCTCTTTATTAATTTCAGCCAGTGCCATCGGTAGAATGGTTGGAGGAGTTATTCACTACATTTTTAAATACCCTACAGCAAAAAAATACCTAATTGCAGTTAGTGTATATATAACTGTGGAAATTTTAGGTGCAACATTATTGTATATGCCTTATATAATGATGGTAGTAGTAAGTTTTATTGTAGGATTATTATCGGTCACCAGTTTTAACATTCGAATGAGCGCTACACAAACATACATACCTAGTAATATTAGAGGTCGAGTTAACTCTACGCAGCAAATGCTATGGAACATAGGAACAATTTTAGGTACGCTAACTATTGGTCTAATTGCTGAATATTCTGGGCTAGAGTATAGATTCATCATCATGTTGGCATCAATCGTTTCATTATCAGCAATCGTGATTTTCCCTATCGGTATGAAGAATGAATTTAAGAAAATATATAATGTGGATGTATAAGAGGTAAAAGGATGTTGGAAACGGAACTTTATGAACCGGTTAAATCTTTTTTTGAATCTCAGGGTTATATTGTTAAGGCAGAAATTAATGATATCGATATTCTTGCTTTAAAGGATGATTTTACCATTGCGATTGAACTTAAAGTAAAGATTAGTTTAAAACATATCTATCAAGCGATTGAAAGACAAAAACTTGTAGATAATGTTTTTTTGGCTATACCAAAAGCTACATATAAATCTCATAAAGTTTCAATCAGACATTTTCATTTGCTATTGAAAAGATTAAGTTTAGGCTTAATAATTGTTGATGGAGATAAAGTGGAAGTTCTTTTTGAACCAAATTACTATGATTTAGACAAATCAAAGTCATTAAATAAGAGAAGAAAAAATAAATTGCTAGAAGATTTTAATAGCATGAAAAAAGACGCCAATACTGGTGGTTCTAAAGGTCAAAGAATGACAATATATAAACAGGAAGCCATTAAAATAGCTAAATTCTTGGCTGTTAATCCGGGATCATCTCCTAAAGATATCAAACTTGCAACCGATGTAGAAAAAACAGCTTCAATACTACAAAAAAACTTTTATGGTTGGTTTAAAAAGGATGGTTATGCCAGTTATTTATTAACTGAAAAGGGTTTGATTCAAACAAAGAGTTTTGATTAGATTGTATTAGTAATCTAATACAAAAAAAATAAGAACAATGCCAATGCCTTTACGTTTAATATTATTAGTGCTATAATAAAGCAATAATAGCTTTATCAATAATGGACTTCTAGAGGATAATATGAACTATCTAATCTTGTTTTTAACTTTATTTTTAGCAATAACATTTATATTGATATATAAAAATGAAACAAAGAAAAATAAAATAATTAAAATAATTTCGGTACTGCTATTCATAGTGTACCTTTTTCGACTTTTCACTTTTGATGAGATAAATCATACTTTTAACGTTCTATTATACGATATAGAAACGCCGATTGATTCCCCTAGTACATGGTTGTTTTCTCAAGGAATGACTATCTTTATGATTATGTTGAGATGGACAACTTTGGTCTCTTTAATATTATTGGTTATTCATTCATTCTTTGAAACATTGGAAATCAAATGGATTGGTGCAGTTGTTGGTTTCTTATCAGGGGTTTTAAATTTCATTTTCTTTAGCAATAACTTAATTGCCTTTGAAGGTGAAGTTATACTTTACTCATATAGATCGATTCAATTTTTCATAGAAAATTCTTTACTGCTATTTCTTTCTATATTAGTCTTTTATCAACTTATAAAGAACAAAAACCTTTGGATAAATCCGAAAAAATGGTACAGAATTGTTTTTGTTTTATTAATAAGTATGTTTGCTTTGATGCCACAAGCATTATTAGTCAATTTATTTGGTTATTATGGTGAAATACCTGATGAGTTTACAAATTCTCACATTTTTGTGATTATCTTTCCGTTTATTTTCATGTTGATAATCTACTTCATTATGCGAAAACAAACCCAATCAGATAAGGACGCCTTAATAACTTTATTTGCATTTGCAGGTTTTGTACAATATTTCTTTATGCGAAGAGAAAGCTTGGCAGCTTTACCTCTACATTTATGTAATACAGCTGTTATTTTACTTTTGTTTGCAGTTGTTTTCAGAATTAAAAGGTTTTTCTATTTCTCATATTTCGCCAATGTATTAGGTGCATTAGCAGCAATTATATTGCCAAACTACAGCACTGATTTTTTTGACTATTCGGTTATCCATTTCGGATTTAATCACTTATATGCCTTTATAGTGCCGATTTTAGCAGTAGCTCTTCATACTTTCCCAAGGCCAAACCTAAGTCACATGTATAAAGCATTGGCGGTATTCAGCGTTTACTTCTTTTTGGTTTTATTCTTGAATGCTTGGTTCAATAATTATACTACAGTGGATTACTTCTTTACATACAGTGATTTTCTAACCGATATGTTTGGCGTTAGAGAACTGCAGTATAATAATGTTTTGGAGTTTTCTATTCAAGGTTTAATATTTAGATTTTATTGGGCGTTCCAGTTGATATATTACTTTGTTTTTATGATTTTAATGTTTGGCAGTTGGTTTGTTTATGATGCTTTTTATCAAATGGTTGATCAACATTACTTATTAAGGCAAAAGCAGAAGAAGATGAGAGTAGATCATTTAAGAATGTTAGAATTGCTAGACGGTAGAAAACCTAGTGAACCAATGAATCCAGGAGGCGCTGATATGATTAGAATAATGAATTTTTCAAAAAGATATGGACAATCAGAAAGATATGCTGTTAAGGATTTTTCTCTAGAAGTTAAAGGCGGAGAAATCTACGGCTTTTTAGGGCATAACGGCGCTGGAAAATCAACAACTATTAAAAGCATAGTTGGGATTCAATCAATTACTGAAGGTGAAATAGAAGTCTGTGGATATTCGATTAAATCTCAACCTCTTGAAGCTAAGTTAAGAATAGGTTATGTTTCCGATAATCATGCTGTATATGAAAAGCTAACAGGTAGGGAATATATTAACTACGTAGCTGATCTTTATCGAGTTTCAAAAGAGTTAAGAGATCAAAGATTAAATGACTTAGCGGAAAAACTATCCTTAAGCCACGCTATTGATCAAATGATAAAATCATATTCACACGGTATGAAACAAAAATTAGTAGTAATAGCTTCTTTGATTCATGAACCGCCGGTTTGGATTTTAGACGAACCTTTAACCGGACTTGACCCAATTTCTTCATACCAGATCAAAGAAATCATGAGAGAACATGCGAGAAAAGGAAATATTGTTTTCTTCTCAAGTCATGTAATTGAAGTTGTTGAAAAAATTTGTACCAAAATCGCAGTTATTACCCAAGGTGAATTGACCGGGGTTTATGATATTAACATATTAAAAGACAAAAACGTTTCTTTAGAAGAACTCTACATGAAAGGTATAAAAAATGCAAAAGTAGAGGTAGATCATGCTTGAGAGAATTAAAATACTCACTTTATTGCAATTAAGCAATAAATCGAGAATGTATGTTAAAGGATCTAAGAGAATTTATACGCATATAGCAGTTAGAACAGCCATTATAATCGCATTGACAGTGGCTGTCACTTTAGCTTTGCACGTTCTAAAAAACATACTTTACATTCCGGTAAACGAGTTTCTTTTGATTTTTTTGCTGATGTTTACACAAGGTTTGAATATTATAGTTTCAACAATATCTTTAGTTAGCGACTTATATCAAAGTAAAGATAACCAAATACTGTTTTCTTTAGCCGCTAAGAATGATGAAATATTTATGAGTAAAATCTTGGTTTACTACGTAAATGAGTTCGTAAGGAATCTATTTTTATTAATACCGATATTAATTGGTTTTGGAGTGATATCCAAATTAGGATTTCTATATTACTTCAGTTTGACTTTTGTACTTTTCTTCTTACCAATCATCTCTATCGGCATTGCAGCTTTTATATCAATGCCAATTACGTTCTTCTTGAACTTCATTAAAAGACATAATCTTTTATCGGGAATTTTAACTTTAATTTTTGTTTTACTAACATTCTATTTGACTTATTACATTGTCAATCAAATACCGACTCCAATTAGAATTGTGCAGCTATACAATCGTTTTGTTTTGTCTTTATCGCTGGCAATTCAAAAGACTGTTAAGTTTGGAACTATATATACAGCGATTGGCAAAATGCTTTTTGGATACAATTATCTACTAAACTTACTGTTCTTACTTATTACAGTTTCGGGTTTAGGAATGCTTAATTATTTAGTATCAAAACCTGTTTATTTCAAATTGATGTCTTTCTCTCAAGAGAATACAATCACTAAGAAGTTAAAACATAAGCCGTTTGAAACAAGAACTCTATTTTTCACTTTCTTTAAAAAAGAGTTTACTATCGCTAGAAGAAGTTTGAACGAGTTATTGAACAACTATGGTTTATTGTTAACTTTACCTTTTTTCATGTACATTCTAAACTACATTTATATGGGAATGAACAGATCGAGTTTCGGTAACCAAGTTGTTTTGATTCTAAATGTAATAATTACTTTGTTGATAGTAACAGGCTCGAACACAGCGTCCGCTACTGCGATAACCAAAGAAGGATATGAATTTGTTTTGTTAAAAACAGCACCATATAACACTTCAAGGATGGCTTGGGCTAAAATAATCTTTAATATGTTATTTACATTTTTAATGATTGCTTTCAGTTTTGTGTTGTTTGCACAGGCCTTGCCGGTTTTCCCTAAAGAAAACATTTGGTTGCTTTTCTTGTTTGTTATCTTGGTGAATTCGGGGCATATATTATGGTCTTTCCAAATTGATTTGCTAGCACCGAAATTATCAGATTATGCAGCAACTGGCTCGATAACAAATAATCAGAACGTTAGTAAATCTTTATCAATAGGATTATGGTTGTCATTGTTTTTTGGTGTAATATCAATCTTTGCTTTTGTATTCGCAAAGGATATAGGTTGGTATATAATGATAGGACTGGCTATATTGTTTCTATTGTTTAGGCTCTTTACTTTCCATACATACTTAAAAGCCTATTTTGACGATATTGAATATTAAGGAGAGAAGATTAGATGAATAAAAAAATACTTCTATTACTGGTTTTAGTGTTCAGTATTTTCTCAATAATTTTGATTGCTGTATGGGGAACTTTACCGGAAAATCCAAGTAATATAGAGTTAGAAACGATTACCATTGATGATTATGATGAAACTAATGATGATGGTGACAAGTTCAAGAATGTGACAGATATTGTTACTGAAAATGATAATATATACATCATCGAGTATAGCATTTTTCCTGATAACGCTAGTGTTGATATTCAAGCAACGACTACAGCGGAAGGGATAAATATTCAGGTAGATACTGAAGCTAGAAAAGTATATGTAATCTATGATTTGCAATCAATTACTAGTAAAAGAACAATTACTATTCAAATAAAAGATAAAAATACTCAAGTTTATGATGAACTCACACTCTGGTTTAAAACGCCAGGAGTAATTATAGTCCCAGAAATTTAAGGAGGGGAAGATATGAAAAAATATTTGTTAAGTTTTTCAATAATGTTTTTTATGCTTTTTATTGTTGCTTGTGGTAATCGAAGTGTAACAGTTTCGTTCGATGCCCAAGGGGGAACAGCGGTAGAAGCGATTAAAATAACGCAATTGACTGAAATTACCGAACCGGTTCCGGTAAGAGAGGGATACTCGTTCAAAGGTTGGTACGAAGAATCTACTTTTGAAACACTTTTTGATTTTAATGAAGGTGCAACGAGAAATATTACACTTTATGCTAAATGGGAAATCAATCAGTATACCCTTAGTTTCGAAACCAATAACGGAACTTCAGTTGCTGATATTACAGCTAATTATCAAGCCACCATAGCTTTACCTACTAACTTAAATAAGGAAGGATATACTTTTGGTGGATGGTACTCAGACGATACATTCACAACTCCTTTCCAAGCTACTAGAATGGTCGCTAACGACATGACTCTATATGCTAAATGGAATCCAATTTATTACACAGTTGAGTTTTATTCAGGTAATGATCTTGTATCCACACAATCTATCCAACATGGATCAACAATTGAACAACTACCTAATATTCCGCAAAGGGAAGGATTCAATGCTAGTTGGGATTATGACGGAAGTGAAGTGTTTGAAGATACAAGAATTGATGCTTTATATGAGATAAAAGTGTACACTGTAACTTTTATTGATCAATGGGATTATGTTTATTTCACTTTCCAAGTGAATCATGGTGATTTAGTCCCTGAAATAACTACAAATCCGGAAAAACTAGGTTATACTTTTGCTGGTTATTCCGAAGATTTAACTGAACTTGAGATTACAGAGGATACAGAAATAGAAGTATTCTTCACACCGATAAGCTTCATAGTAAACTTTAGAGTTCAAGGTTCTCAGGTTAAAAGCGAAACAGTTCTATATGGCCAATCAGCCACAGCACCAACTGTAAATGTTCCTGGTTACACCTTTGTTTCTTGGGACAAGAGTTTTGATAATGTAACTGCTAATCTAGAAGTTAATGCAGTATTGACTCCGAATGATTACGACATAGTCCTTCATGGTAATGGAGGATTGTTTGGCGAAGAAGAAACATATACTATCACTCAAGCATATCAAAGTTCAGTTACTCATACAGGAATTCCTGTAAGAGAAGGTTATCAATTCGCTGGTTGGTACTTGAATGCGGAAGGTACTGGAAGTCCGATATCATTAACAAATTACTCAATGCCTCTAGACGGAATTTCTTTATATGCTAAATGGGAAGTAATCAATTATAGTATTACCTATCATGATTTGTTCGGTACTCAAAATGGAAATCCAACGACTTATAAAGTAACTGATAATATTGTTTTATCAAATCCAACACCTAGAATTGGTTATACATTTATTGGTTGGTTCTTACCTTCTGAAGAAGAAGTTCAAGTAACCGAAATTATTTTAGGCACTACTGGAAATTTAGATTTATATGCTCGTTGGGAAGCCAATGATTATACAATTAACTTTGACACAGATGGGGGAGACGCTATTACCTCAGTTACTGTAACATATGATGATTCATTTATTCTGCCAACACCAATAAAAACTGGTTATACATTCATCGAGTGGCAACTAGAAGGAGTTGCTTTTGGTTCAGGAACATGGAATTTGACAAATGATATAACTTTAGTGGCTTTATATGAAGCAAACGAATATACAATCACCTTTGATACGAATGGTGGAGATGCATTAATCCCGATGACGGTAACATATGATGAATCATTTGTTTTGCCGTCAGCTACAAAAACAGGTTATACATTCGTAGAATGGCAACTAGAAGGAGTTGGTTTTGTTTCAGGAACATGGAACTTGACTAATGATATAACTTTAGTTGCTGTATATGAGGCGATTTCATATTCAATTACATATTACAATTTAAATGGAACAACACAACCAAATCCATCAAGTTATACAATTGAAACGCCAACAATAATATTGCAAGA
>JAVEQW010000012.1:0-3295 GCA_034007385.1 Candidatus Izemoplasmatales bacterium | reverse complement strand
TTTTCTTAAAAGAAGATTTAGATGACCCTAACATAGTAATAGTTGATCCGCTTCAACCTTCAATTACGACTACATTTATTAACTTATATTATGGATTAGAAAGAAATCCAGTTCAAATATATGAAGGTTATGAGTTCGATTACTTTGTTTATGACGGAGTACAATATTCTGATATCGAACAATTGATAATGGTTACAGGAGATAGAGTTGGGGCAGAAAAGATTCAAGTTTTCTACCGTAAAATAATCCTTACAATCACTTTCGCGCAAGACCCTGATCTATTCACAGCTCCAGATGAACCGATTGTAACATTTAGAATTTATTACAATGATACTTTCTTATTGGAAAACGCACCAACATTAGTTCAACCTAGTGGAGCTTTAGCAATTTGGGATAGAACCCAATTTGAAAACATGAAAGTTAGTATTGTAGTATATGCAATTTATTATCAAACAGGAGTCAAGACAGTCACTTTCTTGGATAGGGGAATTATTAAGTTTATTGCATCAGCTTTTGATGATATAGGAAATCCAATATTGCAAGTGATTGGTGCAGATTCAATCCTTTGGGATTTATATCGTCCAGGTTACAAATTCTTAGGTTGGTTTGATGCGGAAACTGGCGGAAATCAAATATTACAAGGAGATTTGTTATTTAGTCAATTCCCTGATGTTATGACTAACCTATATGCTCAATGGTTAGAACTTACCTCCTTTACGACACCAACAAATATTGATATTACAGCAGATGAAACACAAATAGTAATTTCTTGGGATATTATTCCAGCGACAATTAACGGATTCCAACCAGCTGGTTACGAGTTTGTTTTGAATAACCAATTAATCACCGGACTTACAACAGTTCCGACATTATCGGTAAACACTTATACATTGACTCTTCTATCAACTAACCCTGAATATGCTTTATTCCAAGAACTGGTCAATCCAGGTACTCACAATCTTTCTATTAGAGCTTTAGGTGATGAAGAGAATCATTATCATAGCGAAACATCAGAAGTATTTGTCTTCGTGAATGAATCAATCTTTAGTGGCGACCCAACAGAAGTGGCGGTATATGATTACTTCATTATTGAAACTTATGAAGAAACTAAACGCTATATATTCTATACTAATTTGGACTACCAATTTGGTTCAACTTATACTTTTGAAATAGTTACAGGTCAAGAAATAGCTACAGCTAGCGCAAATACAATCTCAACAAACGGTATTTCCGGCTCATTTAAGTTTAGAATGATTAGAGAAGGATATCCTACAGTTGTATATGATGCTTTAGTAGTTCATGATATTAAACAATTCGATATTGGCTCAAATTATCAAAACTATCTTGACGCTACAGGAGCTGGATCTGCCTTTTTAGATCAAGCGGTTGATTATTATGTAGGTTATGGAAATGAGTTTTATTTGGATTTAAGAATGGTTAACAACCAAGGTTCAAGAATTCCTCTAGCTCAAACATATTTAGATTATCAACTTTATGAATTAGTGGGAGAAACCTATCAGTTAATCTCTGAAGCCAACATCAGCAATTATCTAAGTTTCGTTGGTGACAATCAAATTCAGTTACAAGCATCAACGGTTGGTAAAACATTAAAACTTGTTGTTGAACCAAGATATCAAGCAAATGAGATGACAGTTACGCCATTAGAATATGTATTTACTGTTAACGATGGTGTTAATGTTTTCAATAATCAACAATTAAAACAATATTTCGGAGATTTCAACGTTTCAACCATTAATATTCATGCTTCATTCAAGGCTGAACTTTCGACTAGTCAGTTGAATTCAGATGGTTCGCCAATAAATAGAAGACCGACACTAGCGAATCCAGTAACAGGAAATGCTTACCAAAGATTTTCAACCTCTATTGACGATGATAATTTTACAATCGAAGGTAATTTCATGACAATCGATGGTAGTTATCTTCCATTCAGCAATGCTGATAGCGGTAGTGGTACAGTTGGATTTGCACAGTCATTTGAAATCATTAATGTTCAAATCGGTGTATTCTTCTATGGAGTTACAGATACATCATTACAAAACAATTTAAATAACAACCAGTTTACAATGAATAACTTGATTGTTAAAGGTAACACTTCTACACCATATGTTGATTTCAGCGGAACTGCAGAAGAAATAGAAATACAAGAACGCTTGATGAGCAGAAACTCTGGTGGTTACACCGGTGTAATGGTTGCTAGTGGTTCATCTAATTTAAACAATCTAGTTATTTTCAATACAGTTATTGCCGTAACCAACAATGCATTTGGTTACAAGACAGATACTATGCCAACATATATCACAATGGATTATGTTAAAGTTTATAATTCATGGGCTAATAGTTTGTATGCTCATGGCGGACAAGGTTTCTTAATTTATAATAGCGAAATACTACAATCAGGTGGAGCCGCTATTCATATGGTAGATGCTAAACCAGCTATATTTGATGAAAGTTACAATAAAATAGGTGATCCTAATCCATATCTTTACTTAGATTCAACAACAATTATTAACAACTGGATATCAGGTGAAGAGGCGTGGTTTAAAGCTTATGGTATGTCTCAAGTCGCATTGACTTTAAAGAGTGGAATAGAAACGGGAATAAGCGAAGCTGAAAGATCAATCATAAATCTTATGACAGATCCTATAACGGGTCTTGAAACCGAAAAAATTAATTTCATATTATTGACAGAACCTTCGGCTGGGGCGAAAGTAATGTTGCCGCCAGAAAACACTGTACAAATTAGTGGTTCTGAAGTCAAAGTACATATAGGAGATTACACAGTTGAAAGACCGTTTGACTATTTAACTAGTGGTGACCCTAGAATTAGTAGTAATCAATTCGCTTTCCCATTAGGTGATTACTCAGAATATAGCGCTTTTCAAGCTTTAATTGTTGAATTGATGTCAGCACCATACAATCTAAGCGCAGGAGATGCTCAAAATCTCGCTCAACTAGCTGCGTTCTATGGTTTAACTGCTTCAGAAACTTTCAGTGCATACACTTACACACAAATGAATTCAGTTTCCTTTAGAACTGCAGTTCTAACAACAATGCTTACACATGTATTGCCTGAATACATGGAAGTATTAGCACCAGTTCCGGTATTTACTAGTGGTTACTCAATCGTTATTATTCAATTTAGCGAGTGATAAAAATGTTAGCTTTTATTCCATACTTTTGGGGAAATGAAGGCTTCACGTATGATCCAACCAGACAATATATGTTTGGTTGGTATCATATTGTTATGTTAGTTTCAATGACCTTGCTCTTCATT
>JAVEQW010000070.1:0-5554 GCA_034007385.1 Candidatus Izemoplasmatales bacterium | reverse complement strand
GGGAGTGGTTGATCTGACTTTGGAAGTCAGACCTTCTAATCTTAATGCAATCAACTTATATATAAAATCAGGATTTAAACAAGTTTCAGTTAGAAAGGCTTATTATAACAATGGTGAAGATGCCTTTTTAATGTATAAAAGATTGGGAAGTGATTAATATGTATGTGTTAGGGGTTGAAACAAGTTGCGATGAAACAAGTGTTAGTGTAGTTGAAGATGGAAAAAAAGTTTTGTCTAACGTGGTTCTGTCACAAATTGATATTCATAAAGAGTATGGTGGAGTAGTTCCGGAAATAGCTTCTAGAGAACACGTCAAAGGAGTAACTTATGTTTTTGATCAAGCTATAAAAGAAGCTAATATCTCGTATAAGGATTTGGATTTAATTGCAGTTACTAAAGGGCCAGGGCTAATTGGATCTTTACTAATTGGAGTTAATGCAGCAAAAGTCATTAGTTTAAACTATAATATACCTATAGTCGGTGTTCATCATATTGCTGGACATATATATGCGAATAATATTGATAATGATATGGAGTTTCCGCTGCTAGCTTTAGTAGTATCTGGAGGACATACAGAGTTAATATTGATGAGAGAACATTACGATTTCTTTAAATTAGGCGAAACGCAAGATGATGCAGTTGGCGAAGCCTATGATAAAGTCGCCAGAATTTTAGGTTTACCTTATCCTGGTGGTCCGGTGGTTGATAAGCTAGCTTCAAAAGGTAAGGATACAATGAGTTTTCCTAGACCGATGATTGATAGTGGAGATTATAATTTCAGTTTTTCTGGATTAAAGTCTCATGTTATCAATACTCATCACAATATGGTCCAGCGCAAAGAAGATATTAACGTAGAAGATTTCTGTGCTAGTTTTCAAGAAGCCGTCACGGATGTATTGGTTCAGAAAACAATAATGGCAAAAAACGAGTATAATATTAAACAAATAATAGTTGCTGGAGGAGTAGCTGCCAATTCAGGACTAAGAAAGAAAATGATGAATAGCATTAAAGATATTCCAATCTTTTTTCCCAATATGGCATATTGCACAGATAATGCTGCAATGATAGCTACAGCTGGATATTTTCAATACTTAAAAAACAATAAAACTGATGATTTGTATCTTAATGGTCAATCAAGATTAAATATGGAGGAATAAATATGGAGATTACGTCAAATTTCATAAAAACAATTATGGAAGAAGATTTAAATAGCGGGAAAGTAGATAAAATAATTACTAGATTTCCACCAGAACCGAATGCATATTTGCATATCGGACATGCTAGAGCAATAATAACTAATTTTGAGTTAGCTAGACACTTTGGCGGTCAAACAAACTTAAGATTTGATGATACAAACCCAGTGAAGGAAGACAGTTCTTTTGTGGAAGCAATTAAAAAAGACATTGAATGGTTAGGATATAAACCAGCAAATGTCTTATTTGGTTCAGATTATTTTGACGATACCTATCAATTAGCTATTAAATTGATAAAAAAAGGGTTAGCTTATGTCTGTGATTTAAACCCTGATGAGATGAGAGAATATCGTGGTACATTAACTTCTCCAGGAAAAGATTCTCCATACAGAAATCGTAGTATTGAAGAAAATCTTGTGCTATTTGAAAATATGAAGAATGGTAAATATAAAGATGGTGAAAAGACATTAAGAGCCAAAATAGATATGTCTTCACCAAATATGAATATGAGAGATCCAGTAATATATCGTATTATTCATATAGAACATCATAACACAGGTAATAAGTGGTGTATCTATCCGATGTATGATTTTGCACACCCGTTACAAGACGCTTTTGAAGGGGTTACTCATTCATTGTGTTCATTGGAATATGATGATCATAGAATATTATATGATTGGTTTGTGGAAAAATGTGAAATGGAACACGTTCCTCATCAATATGAGTTTGGTAGACTTAATATCACAAACACAATTATGTCGAAGAGATATTTAAAACAATTAGTGGATGAAAAGATGGTAAAAGGATATGATGATCCACGTATGCCTACTTTAGCTGGTTTGAGAAGAAGAGGATACACAAAAGAATCAATTATAAGTTTTATTTTATCTACAGGTCTTTCACGTATTAACTCTACTGTATCAAGCGAGATGTTGGAAACTTCATTAAGAAACGATTTGAATGCAAAAGTAAAGAGGGTAAATGCAGTTATTGACCCTATAAAAGTAATAATCACTAATTATCCAAAAGGTAAAGTTGAGTGGATTGATGTTGAGTACAATTCGGATAATCCTAATTTAGGTAATAGAAAAATTGCTTTTGGTAGAGAATTATACATCGAAAGAGAAGATTTCATTGAAGAAAAACCTAATAAAAAATGGAAAAGATTATCATTAGGTATTGAAGTCAGATTGATGCATGCTTATTTCATCAAATGTAATGAAGTAGTATATAATGAAGATGGTACAGTTAAGGAATTATACTGTACATATGATGAATTAACAAAATCAGGCAGTGGTTTTGATGCAAGAAAACCAAATGGCAATATTCATTATGTCGAGGCTACAACAGCTTTGCCTGCGGAGATTAATCTGTTTGAACCTTTGTTAATTGATTCGGATGGGAAAAAAGATTTATTCACAAGATTAAATCCAAATTCATGGGCAACGTTCAATGGTTTTGTGGAACCTTCATTGATTGACACTACTGTTTTAGAAAGATTCCAATTTATCAGAAAAGGTTATTTTACTACCGACTACGATTCTAAAAAAGATAAATTGATCTTTAATCGCATTGTAGAGTTAAAATCATCATTTAATTAATATAAAACAAAAAGAGACGAGTTCGTCTCTTTTTATTTTGAACTTATAAGATTTTGTTTAACATCCCAGAGTTTTTTTGATAAGTCTACATAGTATTTATGAGGGAAGTCAAATCTTTTTACTTCATCCCACAGGCTATTGAGTTCTTCGGATACAAATTCTCTAATCGCTTTTATTTTAGGGCTTTTATAGACTTTTTCTCCATCTTTAAATATTGTATGATGGAGTTCTTTAACTGTATAATTAGTAAAAGTTTTTGTTTTCCAAGTGTTATGTTGATCGAAAATTGTTAATGGTTTGCTATTATCTATTATTTCGTTATATATCGTAATTAAGTCAGCTTCAGCCTTATTGTCTTCAGAATAGATACGATAGACTTTTTTAAAGTGAGGGGTTGTAATTTTTTCAACATTCTCACTGATTTTTATTTTTGGAATAATTTCATTATTTTTTTCTATCGCAACAAGTTTGTATACAGATCCAAAGACCGGATCGCTCTTAGCTGTAATCAATCTTTCTCCTACTCCAAAAACATCAATAGGTGCACCTTGTGATATCAGTGTATTAATTAATCTTTCGTCTAATGCGTTGCTCACAACGATTTTACAATTTGGTAATCCAGCTTTATCCAATAGAATTCTTGCTTGTTTGGCTAGGTAGGTCAAGTCACCTGAGTCAATTCTAATAGAATAAGACTTCGCTCCCATAGGGATTAGAACTTCTTTGATTACTTTAATCGCATTAGGTACACCACTGTCTAAAGTGTCATAAGTGTCGACTAGGAATGTAGTGGAATGTGGATAATGTTTTGCGTAAGCTTTAAAAGCTTCATATTCATTCTCAAATAATTGAACCCAAGAATGAGCCATAGTTCCACCAGATGGAACTCCATAGATTTGATCAGCTAGAACATTACTTGTTCCATCTATACCAGCAATATAAGCCGATCTAGCTCCTAAAACGCTACTAGAAGCTCCGTGAGCACGTCTGGCTCCCATCTCAAGTACAATTCTTCCTTTTGCAGCTTGTTTGATTCGTGCTGCTTTTGTAGCAATTAAACTTTGATGATTAATTGTTTGAAGTAAGAATGTTTCAATAATTTGAGCTTCAATCAACTTAGCTTTTATAGTCATAATTGGTTCGTTTGGAAAAATTACACTTCCTTCTTTGAAGGAATAGATATCTCCTGTAAATTTAAAGTTTTTTAAATATTCTAAAAATCCTTCACTGAATATGTTTTTCTTCTTTAAAAACGTAATATCATCTTCGGTAAATTTCAATGATTCGATGAATTTGATTATAGTTTCAAGACCGGCGAAAATTGCATATCCACCATCGTCGGTAGTCTTGCGATAATAGAGATCGAAATATCCGATATCATCGTGCTTGTTTTCTAAGAAATAGCCATTGGCCATAGTCAATTCGTATAAATCTGTTAACATTGATTCTCGATAGTTTTTCATCTGTTCACCACTTCTATTTGGAGTCCTTCTAGAACTTCCATAGTTTTATTATGTAATTCTTTGTCATATGAATCTGTTGCTAATGCATCCACTACTATATGAGCATTTGGTAGGGAACTTTTAGCAATTATCGCATTACTGATAACACATATGTTTGATACTAATCCGCATAGTTCAACTTGATTATATTCCTTGTTTTCTAAATACTTACCTAATTCTAAAGAAGGAAATGTATGTTTTTCAAATACTTTATCTTTTGGCTCTTTTAAAGCAAAAACATCTGATTGTATTTGATGTCCAAACGTGCCCTTTATACAATGTTTAACCTTTAAATTTCTTCCTTCTTCAGTTTGTAGATAATTATCATAGTGAGTATCCATAGTGAATATTATATCATCATTTGAGTTACGGTAATCATTTATTTTATTGATAATGTTATCTTTAATGTTTATAGCTGAATCAAATCCCAAACTACCATCTATGAAGTCGTTTTGATAATCAACTATTATTAATAATCTTTTCATATCAATCTCCTATACTTTCCATAATCATTATACCACTTATAGATACTAATTTATAAAATAAGACAATAAAAAAAACGCCGTTTGGCGTTTTAGTATTTATTTTACTTCTTTATCAAAATTCTCTGACACTTTCTTCCAGTTAACTACGTTCCAGAAGTTATCAATGTATTCAGGTCTTCTATTTTGATAGTTCAGATAATATGCATGTTCCCAAACATCTAAACCTAAAATAGGATTTCCTTTATCAAATGGTGTATCTTGGTTAGCTGTAGATGTAACAATTAATTTTCCATCTTTGTTAACTACTAACCATGCCCATCCACTACCAAATCTTGTAGCTGCAGCGTTAGCAAATTCTTCTTTGAATTTTTCAAACGATCCAAAATCATTTACAATCGCTTTTTCTAATTTTTCACTCATAGAAGTTTTCTCTGGTGACATAATTTCCCAGAAAAGTCTGTGGTTATAGTAACCGCCACCATTATTAATAACAGCTTGCTTAACTTTTTCTGGAACTTGGTTAATGTTCTTTAGAACTTCTTCAACATCCTTGTTAAGCAATTCGGATTGTCCTTCTAGAGCATTAGCATATTTAGTGATGTAGCCTTGGTGATGTTTTGTATGATGAATTTCCATAGTTTTAGCGTCAATATATGGTTCCAATGCATCATATTTATAAGATAATTCTGGTAAAATGTGTTTCATAATAAAATCACTCCTTTTAATTTGTTTGTACCCTAATTATCTCACAAATTCACATCTTTTTCAAAGCA
>JAVEQW010000069.1:0-5659 GCA_034007385.1 Candidatus Izemoplasmatales bacterium | reverse complement strand
GCACCGATAGCAGCTGGTGGCAAAGCAGTTGAAAAAAGTAGTGGTCTAGCACGATGAAGCAGCCATTCTTTAACTATTTTCTTAGAAGCCACATAACCACCGATTACACCAATAGCCTTTGATAAAGTTCCAATAATAAAGTCTACTTGGCCGTGCAATTTAAAGTGATCAACAGTACCTCTACCACTTTCACCCAAAACACCACTTCCATGAGCATCATCAACATATGTCAAACAATCATACTTTTTAGCCAACTCAACAATTTCTGGTAATTTAGCTAAATCTCCATCCATAGAAAATACGCCATCAGTAATGATTAAACAAGTCTTATATTCTTTTCTTTTTTCTTTTAAAACTCTCTCTAAATCTTCCATATCGGAATGTTTATAAACAGCCTTATCCGCTCTTGATAGTCTTACGCCATCAATTATTGAAGCATGATTTAACTCATCACTTATAATTAAATCCCCTTTATTAACAATTGCTTGGATAGCACCGATATTACAGTTAAGACCTGATTGAAAACAAGTTACCGCTTCTTCACGTTTAAACTCAGCCAGTAATTCTTCCAACTCTTCTAAAATGCTCATATTACCAACAATTGTTCTAACGCTTCCAGTTCCGGCACCAAATTTCTTAACCGCATTGATTGCGGCTTTTTTTACGCGTTTATGACCCGCTAATCCCAAGTAGTTATTAGAAGAAAGGTTAACTACTTCATTATGATTCAAATCAATAACATTTGAACATGGTCCATAGTTTATCGGTAACTTCCGATAAACGCCATCCTTTTTTAAATCTTCAACTTGATTTTCCAAATACTTTAGATTGTTTTTCATTATAAATCACTCTCCTGGTATTAATATTATTTTACCGCAATTTTTACCATTCATAACTTCTGCGGCTTCATTAATCTTACTAAGTGGAAATTGATGGGTAATTACTTTATCTAAATGCAATAAATCATTATCCAATAAATATTTAACCTGTTCCCAAGTCTCATAAATTCTTCTACCTACAACTCCATAAATATGTGCGCCTTTAAAAACAACATCATCAGAAATATTAAGACAAATATTTTCGCTAGGCAAACCTAACATACTCATACCGCCACCTGCTTTTAAATACTTAAACGCAGTTTCAATCGCTGTCTTATTGCCGCTAAACTCACAGATAACATCAACACCTTTGTTATCAGTAAGTTCCATAACTCTTTTATAAGTATCTTCCTCTATTGGATTAATAACGAAATCAGCACCTAAATCTTTAGCCAAGTTTCTTCTATATTCATTAACTTCAATCGCAATCACAGTCTTGGCTCCGCAAGCTCTGGCAACATCAACGCCCATCAACCCAATTGGACCGCAACCTAATATAACGACGCTTCTGTCTTTAACATCAAAATGGCAAACTGTATGTACGGCATTACCTAAAGGTTCTTGCACAGAAAGGTGCAATTGGTTTAACCTTTTGTCGCTGATAAAACAGTTTTGAGCAGGAATCTTAACATATTCCGCAAAGCATCCATCTGTATCTACGCCAATAATTTTTGTATTTTCACAAATATGACCTTCGCCTCTTAAACAAAACTCACAAGTGTTACAAATAATGTGAGTTTCAGCGCTAACAATATCGCCTACTTTTACTCTATCCACATCTTTAGCAACTTTAATTATCTCACCAGTAAACTCATGACCAACTGTCAAAGGCAGTTTCAATCGGTTTTTAGCCCAATTATCATAATTGTAAATATGTGAATCTGTACCACAAAAACTAACACTATTAACCTTAATCAAAACTTCTCCGTCATTTAATTCTGTACTAATTGATTTTTGAACAATTGAGAAGCCTTTTTCAGGTTGATCTTTAACTACAGCCATCATCTTAATTTCTTTTACATTCGTTAAATCCGTCATTTGTTTTCTCCTTCTTTACAAACGCTTACATCATTAAATATTATAACATAGAATATAACCTTTGAATAATTTTTTTAAGTTTTTTTTACCCAAATAAAAAAAGGCTATTCAAGCCTTATTTTTAGTCTTCTAGTTTAAATAAAAGGTTAAGTTTAGCACCGTTTTCCTTGTAATTTTCTGTAGGCAAATACTCTTTTACATCAAACCCCAAATGTACATTTATTCTTTCTCTTTTAACAAATTCATAGACTCTTTCTACTTCATTCAATAAGTCGTCATGATCAATTCTAAAACTAATATAAGAACCCTTAGGTAATTTCTTAGTTATGATTTCTTCATCTGTAGATTCAAATAAACCTTCTATCTCCACAAGCGCAAAATAATCCATTGTTTTGGACTCCATAAAATCAAAGCGATACATTTCCAATCCAATGAATGAATGTGGAACTATCTTGTTTGGAATAGAACTTAAATAAATTTCCCTAAAATCATCCCATAACTCAGGAATCTTTAAGTAATCATTAGAGTTAACTCTTAAACCACCGATAAGTTCAATACCAGCGAAATATCTTTTTTCCATATCTTTAATAACATATTTCATTAAGACTCACCTCTCTAACATCATTTTATTATAATTATTTATTTTTTTCAAGGTATCTAAAAATATAACGGACTAAATTTAGTCCGTTATTCTTCTTTTATATCTTCACTATCACTCGTTTTTGTGCTCTTATAATATTTAAAAATCACAACAAACAAAGTTACATTAACTACTAGTAATCCGACCATAATCGGATCTTGAATAATTCTAAAAAACTTTCCAGCATTAGCTATTTTAAAACTGTAAGTACCGATTATATCTTCAACCGTCACTTCATCAGGGCTACCATCGCTATTAACCCAAACATCATATTCTTCTAATCCTTCTCCATGGGTTTTAAAGATTTTTTCTTCTCCTTCGCCAATGACTGCCCCAACATAATGAGTTACGTAACCATAATCTCCTAAATCAGGCAAGTAAGTATTGAAAGTGATGATATCACCAGCAGTTATCTCATCTATATCAGCTTTCTTTACGATAACTGCATCATTTCTATTAAGTGTCGGTTCCATTGATGGTGAAGCTACAATATACGCCTTAAAACCAAATATCTTAACAGTCTTATCAGTCGCAAAAGCATCCACCAATAAATAACTTGCTAGAAAAATTACAACTGCATAAAATATAATGTTTTTAATTAACTTTAAATATTTATTCATCTAAATAACTCTCTCTAAATTTCTTATTAAAATACCTGACTGGTCTGATAAAGCCAAAATAGTATATCCCTAAAGATATGATCATAGCACTACCCATAATCAATATTCCAAAAGGACGAGAAACAAAGAAATAAATATTGCCAATAAATCCACTTTCTCTAACAAATTCACCATGAACATCTTGATAATCGACAACTCTTAAGGTAGTACCATTATGAGTCACAATCAGTTTTTCTTCTGAATCACTAACCTCAATCACTTTTTCTACCCAATAACTATCAGTCCAATCATCATAAACAACTACAAACTGTTCATAATAGAATGAATTATCTTGAAAATCATTAACCCAAATAATCTTCTTATATACTCGATTGTTTTCAACCCGAGATTGAAATGGAACCGCAAAAATTTGTTCACCGCCAAAAATTAGCTTACTTGTTTTTGGAAAAACTGTTGGCAATGAAAAAAAGAATATGATTAGCAAAACAAAAATCGAAGCCCAGATAAAAATCTTAAAATAACGATTTCTATCCAAAACAATTGCCAAATGATTATTAATATGTTTTCTGTTATCTGAAAGTTTGCTCATCATCTCACCATTGATTACTTTTTGCAAGTAGACATATTTGTGAAAATTATAGCATATTAACCTCTCTAAAACAATGCTTAAACTGTAGTTTAATTAAGCTATGGAATTGATTTGCAAATCATCGATGATAAGTCGTGAATAATAATGATTTCCTCTACTGAAAACAGATCCGCCATCAAAATCAATTCTAATGTAAATGCCTGTATTTTGCAAATTACTTGGAACGTTAAAACTATAGTAATTAAAACCTGCGCTGTTGTTCGATGTGCTTCCCGGAGTACCTGAACCGATTGTTGTCCAACTTGTACCATTTGTACTTACACTAACTGTAAAACTTCTGTTAACTAATGGATTATAAGTTGTACCTTCATTAATCGAATCATAAAGACCTCTATAAGCATAGAACGAAACAGACGTAACATTGCTGATTGGATTTGATGTGGTTATTACAACATCATAGTTTAATCTTATACTAGTTAAGTTATTAGTATTGGTGTTAAGTACGTCATTAGCAACAAAGAAACTATACTCAGGATAAGGAAGTGGATCTGTGGGTGCACTTGGTAATATTTGATGAAGAGGTTGATTCGACGAATTCAATACTCTATCAATTACTTGAACAAAACCGATTGTTGGTCTTCTATTATTTCTATCTGTGGTACCCGTACCCAATATATCCCACTCAATACCTTCTAATAAGATGTTTTCAAATGATATCTGTGTACCGTTGGTAACAGTAAAATTATCATAGACCATATCAATGGGTCCACCGTTAGCTTCAATCCAATCAGCGAACTCTTCCAAGTTCTGAATCGATTGTTCCACTTCTGATAGTTGCTGCCAATCACCAATCAGAATAGAATTGGATGAAACATAACTTTGACCCAATACAGAACTAGACCAATAACCATAAGTTATAGTGACTGAAACTGAAAACAGAAAAACCAAAAAAGCGAGAATACTAAATCTCATTAATCTTTCTAATTTCATTTCAATCACCTCCTTTTAGATAAAAATAAAGAACATTACTTAACAAAGTCAATGTTCTTCACTAATCTACTTATCTATTATTTTAATTTACAACAGAGCGGTAATTAATTGTTAAGTTATCCATATTTACCAGACGATCTTGTAAAAGACCCCAGCCTGTAAAATTAATTTTAATGAATAAACTGCTTTCCATATCAACTACACTTCCGTTTCCAAGTGTATACCCATTGTTGATAATATTTTCTACATTTATAGAAATCAATGGAAAACTACTTGATGCATTAGCAGAATAAATTGTTGTCCAACTTGAACCATCATTAGAAATTTGAACATTGAATGAACTTGTTGCCCAACCAAACAAACCTCCTCTAATGTCACCAAAATTGAAAGATATCGATTCCAAACCATAATATGAATCCTTAGATTGAATATAGCTGGTATTTTTAAATCTTAAACCTCTAGATCCAAAGTACGTATCATCACTTGATGTAGCGGTAATAACTTGTGAGAAATCCCATAACTTACCATCAATATTCTGATCAACATAAGTACCGTAAGTGGTATTAGTATAGCTTTCAAAACCTGTATTATATTGTCTAGAGAAAAACCAATCACCAATTAATAAAGAATTATTGACTGTTCCAGTAAAAGGAGCTGGCCATCTCCAATAAGCATAAGTGGATGATATTGATGAAATAAACATCGTTAAAAGCAATACAAGTAGACCTGCATTAAACTTAAACTTTTTGCTTCTCATAAATATCACCTCACTTTTCTTAAAAGGTTTTTTGTTCTTTTGTTAAATTTATTCTTAAGCTATATCAAATGTAATGTCAAATGTAATAGTTTGATTAGCAACTGCATTGTATTCAGCTACGTTTGCTGGTTCAGCCATTGTTACTGT
>JAVEQW010000011.1:0-28361 GCA_034007385.1 Candidatus Izemoplasmatales bacterium | reverse complement strand
TATACAAAAGAAAGCATTTCTTTGAAACAATCAAGAAAGACACTGGTATCACATGTAAAGATTTTATAATTGATAGATTGAAGAAGGAATTGGAATAATTCTTTCTTTTTTTTATTTTTTTCGCTATTTTATAGCCTTTATGTGCAAAAGTATGACATATACGCCGTTGTTTTTCTTATAAATTTAAGAGATAATATAATAAACACTTATCGAAAGCAGCGGTGATGCAAGAGTGAAGACCAGTAATTTATATGCTTTCAGAGGTATGAATCAGGATTTTGAATATTCAAATCAAAACCAGTTTTCTCAACATAGTAATTATCAAAGGAATGAAAATTTAGATCCTCAAATTCATTCCCATTTTAATACTTCACCTTCCGAAAGACTAAGAGTAATCAAATTTTTAACCTATGAGAGTTCACATGGTTTCAGTTACAACAACACTGACATTAATAATTTTTTTGGGTTCCAAGGTATACATCCTTTAGACGAACAGTTAATTCAACACTCTAGAAGAGTTAGTGAATTATGTGTAAGGATTGGTAAAGCCATGGGGCTTGAGAAACAAACAGTTATTGAATTGAAAATTGCAGGAATGTTACACGACATAGGTAAAGTTTATGTGCCAAGCGAAATCATTAACAAGCCTGAGAAGTTAGATCAGGCTAGTTTGCAAATAGTAAGAACTCATACTTTATTGGGGTATGAGATTTTAAAGGGTATCAAAGAATACAAGAATATAGCTAAATATGCACGATCTCATCATGAAAGAATTGACGGTAAAGGATATCCTGACGGTTTAGTAGGAGATAACATACCGCTAGGATCCAGGATAATTGCTGTGGCTGATGCTTATGAAGCAATGACCGAATCAAGACCATATCGCGCCTCTCTTTGTCAAAAAGACGCAATAAAAGAACTAGTTTTAAACGCTGGAACCCAATTTGACGCAAACATAGTAAATGTTTTTATTGAAAAGGTTCTTTAAAAAATCTAAGCGAAAAGAGACTGTCTGATTAAGATAGTTTCTTTTATTTTTATGAATAATTTTTTATTTCATAGGATATTAAGAATTAATTTTGATAATGTGTTAATATAAATATTGAATAATTTTTATCTTTGAAGGATGTGAATGAAATGATATATGTATTGTTATTTTTATTCTTTATGCTTTTGATATTGTTCATATACTTTATAATCCTAAAAAACAGAATCATAGGGTTTTATCTTAAGGGTTTTACAAGCCTATCATTTTTATTAATTTATGGTTACGGTATATATGATTTCTTCATTAGAAGCAATGGGCTAAGTATAGCTTTAGATGATATCAAATTTATCTATTTTATCTTGTTTATTGGCCTTGGCTTGATATGTGGACTAGTTGGAGATTTATTTCTTGAAGTCCAGTATTTTTATAATGAAAAGAAAGAATCGCAAATCCTTTATGGAATGACATCATTTTTTATGGGGCATGTTTTTTATATCATTGCAATATCAGCTCTAATAGGATTTAACTTTGTTTCTGTATTAGTAGGTTTAGGTTTTACATTATTGATTGCTATTGGAGGTCAAGTGTTAAAAATGGATTTTGGAGTTTTAAGAATTCCAAGTTACTTATACACATTTATAATTTTTACAATGGTTGGTCAAGCTTTCTTCTTAGGAATCAATTATAATTTTAATCTATTTAGCCTGGTTTTGATGCTTGGCGCTATCTTGTTTGGAATATCTGATTTGATATTAGCACCAATATATTTTAAGAATGAAAAAAGAGTTTCATTTACGATTTTAAATTTATTGACTTACTATTTGGCTCAACTACTGATAGCCATTTCAGTTATTTTTTTGGTATAAATTTAATGAATAAAAGAGGTCTGCAATTTAAGCTGCAGACCTTTTGTTTTGGCGATTATAATGACATTTGATTTAAACTGTCTTTAAGAATATTAGCTGATATTTTTAGTTTATCTTGCTCTTCATTTGTAAGTTTTAAATTAACTACATGATGAACTCCATCCCGGTTAATAACTGCTGGCAATCCAATATATAAATCTGGATCAATGTCATAAACTCCGTTATTGTATACCGAAATTGGTAAAATACTATTTTCATTGTCAAAGATTGCTGAGGTGATTCTTACTAAAGCCATACCGATGCCATAATAGGTAGCGGTTTTTCTTTTGATGATTTCTTGAGCCGCGTTTTTAACTTTATCATAAATATGATCTAAGTCCTCAAAATTTATTTCTTTCATACTTTCAATAACATCAAGCATTGGTTTTGTTCCGACATATGCTTTTGACCAGCAAACGAACTCGCTATCACCATGCTCACCTAATATGTAGGCGTGAATATTTCTTGCATCAATATGGATATACTTAGATATTTCATATCTTAATCGAGCGGTATCTAATGATGTTCCACTTCCTAAAACCCTACTTGAAGGTAAACCGGATTCTTTCCAAGCTACATAAGTTAGTATATCTACTGGGTTTGATGCGACAAGTATTATTCCTTCGAATCCTGATCCCATAATATTTCTTGTAACAGATTTTATAATGGAAGCATTTCTATTTAACAAATCTATTCTTGTTTCACCAGGTTTTTGATTGACTCCTGCGGTAATTACAACTAAGCCGGCGTCTTTACAATCATCATAATCTCCAGCCTTTATCGTCATTTTTCTGCTAGCAAAAGCTAAGCCATGATTTAAATCCATCGCCTCGCCTTCAGCTTTTTCTTTATTTACATCAATTAATATAAGTTCTTCTATAGTACCTTGATTGACTAGAGCATATGCATAACTCATTCCTACAAATCCTGTACCAACAATTACGACTTTGCTTTTACTCATTTTTATACTTCCTTTCCCTTACATGTTTATAGTATCATGCTTGGCTTAAATATACATATTTAAGGCTTAAGAAAATGTTTACATACAAGATTATAAAAATGCAAATGCAAATACAGATTATTTTAGGAACTGTTTTTTCAAAAAAAGATTTATCTTTCAAATGACATATGTTATAATGACTTATGTCAATAACAAATAGACATATGTCAATAAAAGGGAGGAAAAATTAATATGATGAAGAAATTGACTTTATTATTTCTAGTTTTCTTAGGATTTACATTAGTGGCTTGTGATTCAGGGTCAAAAGTTGAGTATCCTAAAGAGTATGGAGTAGTAGATGTTCTTAGCGCAGTAGAGACTAAAACAGGGTATACTTTTACATTAGAAACAGACGGATTTAGTAGTACAACTAAGATAAAAGCTGAAGTAACAATAGTTGACGGCAAAATTACTGCCTATACAATAGTTTCTAGTGGCGAATCCACTGGTTATGGTAAAACATTAATAGAAGACGGAACTATTCTACAAGCAATAATTGATGAAACAGATAATCTAGATGATTTTGATGTTACAGATTATTTAGATTCTGAAGCTAGTGCAACAATTACAGCTGATGCATTGTTAGAAATTGCTTTAGCAGCTTTAGAACATTATAACGAAGATTATAAATAGAAAACTTAATTATTGAAAATATAAATATGGTTTTCTATAAGAACAACCGCATATGAATGTGATTGTTCTTCTTTAATGAAAAGAGATTATTATGAGGTAAAACCTCAAAAAATAAAAAGGAGATATTTTTACAATGAAAAAATTTTTTGCAGTATTCGTTTTAGCATTTTTAGCTATCGGATTTATCGGTTGCGAAAAAACTACAACTGAAGTAACAACAGAAGCACCAGGTGCACCTGAGTCAATTACAATGGCTAATGTGGATGATTATTTGTACAATGCCGATTTTCAATTTGTTGATTTAAGAAACTTTGATGATCAAATGGCAGATGGTTGGATTCGTGGATTCGAAATGATTCCTTTCTTCGATTATTTAGAGTACATGAATATTTTAGTTAGAGTTGATGGCTGGAGTTTTGATGCATCTGCAATTAAAGATGAAGCAGCATTAAGAGCATTATTTGATGAAGACAAATATATCGTTTTAATGTGTGCCGGTGGAACAAGAGCAGGATTTGTTAAAGACGCTTTAGATAGCCTAGGCTATGAAAATGTTTATAATGCTGGAGGCTTAAGTGCATACACAGGTGATAACATGGTTTTAGGCGATGGTGTATATGATATTACAATGCCTAATCCAGCTTTAGTTGATCCACTTCCTGAAACAATTTTGATGAGTGATCCATTAATTGACATTTATGCAGTTAGAACAGATGTTCAATTCGTCGACCTAAGAAATTTAACAGATATAGTTAATGGTTATCACAAAGATTCAACAGTAATTCCTTTCTTTACATTCTTAGAAGCAGAAAACATTCTTGTTCGTACTGATGGAGATTGGGTTTTCGCTCCTGAAGATATCGTAGATGAAGACGCTTTAAGAGCTATTTTCTGTGAAGATAAAAACATTATTCTTTTCTGCAAGAGTGGAACACGTGCCGGATATGTAATGGCAGCTTTAGAACACTTAGGCTATGAAAATGTATGGAATGCTGGCGGATTTGATAATTATGCAGGTTCAACTGGTGATACTGGAGGTACTTGTTCATAAAAATGAAAAAAATACTTTTAACAATCGTATTAATCTGTGCAGCTTTTGCTTTTGTTGGTTGTGATAAAAACACTACAGAAGCACCGGTTGGTTCTGAATTTGATTTAACAATATTGAAATTCCCTCATTTAGATGGCCATGGGTCCGAAGTTATGAAGGATATGCCAATTCTCTTCGAATATGAGATGAGAGGTTATGTTAAGTATCAAGTAGCTTTTGTAGCTTGTACTTGTAGAGCTCCTAGAGATAATTTTTGGAGTGTTGCTTATATTGATATTTCAACTGAAACAGGAGAAATCTTATATATATCTTTTGAACAAGACAGCAGTGGTCATTATCAAGCCGGAGTATGGGGAGATAGTAATCCAATCCCTGAAACAGGCAAAACTTATGAGGATTTTGAAAATGATTTCTTACCTTGGATAGTCGGTAAAACAGCTGATGATCTAGATGGAATAAATATTTTCTATGATGAAGCACCAGCAATATATGCTGATTATGCCAATACAAAGACAATTGGTAATCAAGAACTTATCGATTCATTCTCTGGTAGTAGCGTTTCAACACATAGCATTATTCGTGTTGTTAAAACATTACTAGATTATCATCAAGAACAATACATGACTGAATAAAGAATACTTAAGAGGGTATGAACAATGCCCTCTTATACTTTGGAGAATTAAGTTATGCTAAAAAAAATATTATTAGTATTAATAGTTGTTTTATCTTTAATGGCGTGTCAAAAACCTTTAGCTGATAAAGATTATTCTGATTTTGAACACATGGATCATTGGGATGAACTTAATGATTTGCCAAATGGTGAAGTCGTTCTTTTTTATTACTCACCTTATTGTGTGATTAGTAGAAGTATTGAAGATGAAGCGACTGAATACTTCGTCATTTTAGAAAACTCTGGGATTCCAGTTATATTAATTCATGAAGGGTTAATATTTGAACAAGGAACACAACCGCTGGAAGTTATAGAAACACCATCGCTTTTGATTTATGAAGATGGAGAATTTATGGAGATAATTAGTGGGGCAAAACCAGTAACAGAGTATTTAAAAGCGAAAGTAAAATAGATAAAATGCTTATAAAAATATCCATGTAATATAACAAAACTATGTTATAATTATTTTGGATATTTTATTTTTTTATACGAGGTAGATGCTAATGAAAATTTACTTAAAAATTATTTTGGCATTATTTTTGATTTTATTAATGCCAATTAACATAAATGCCCAAGAAACAGTAGAAGATCAAGAAATTATTGTTCACTACTTTTACTCAAGTACATGCACAGTTTGTAGAGAAGTCACATCTTTTCTAGATGAATACTTAGTCGACAAAGATTATGTGACTTTAGTTAAATATAATGTTTTAGAGGGTGGAGAATACGAAGATTGGTTTATTGAAGTTACTGAGACCTTTAACCGAGAAAATTTAGCTTACCCTTACATCATAATTGGTGGTAAAGACTTGCAAGGTTTATATGAGATTAAAGCTGATATTGATAAGGTAATAAATTATTATTTAGATAATCCTAATTACTCAGATATTGTTGAAAAAATCAAAGATAATCAAGTAATTTTACCAAGTGATTTTCTAACAGAAGATTTTGATGGTGGAAGAACAGTTACCTTGCCTATAATTGGCGAAATTGAACTTGCTTCTTTTTCTCTACTATTAGGTGCAGTATTTATTGGGTTAATTGATGGCTTTAACCCTTGCGCCATGTGGATATTAGTATTTTTAATAACTATGCTAATTAATCTGAAAGATAGAAAAAAGATGTGGATACTAGGATTAACCTTTATTCTGACCAGTGGAATCGTATATTATGTTATTATGATGTCGTGGTTGCAACTAGTTATTCAAGTGGCCCTTATTAAAGCTTTTCAGATAATTATTGGAGTATTAGCTTTGGTTTTCGCCTTTATTAGCTTAAGACATTTTAATAAACAGCGTAAACTAGATACGGGATGTGAAGTAACTTCAATTGAAAGCAAGAGAAAATTAATTGTAAGAGCAAAGAAAGTAATCAACAACAATAACCTTTGGTTAGCAATATTAGGTATCGCCGGTATTGCGATAACGGTTAATGTGATCGAATTGGCATGTTCAGCTGGATTGCCGGTGATTTATACATCCATGTTGGCATATAATGATTTATCACAATTCCAATCAGCTATGTATATTTTAGTTTACGTAATATTCTTTATGTTCGATGACTTGCTGATTTTCACTTTAGCAGTCATCACATTTAAAGTTACTGGTGTTTCTAGCAAGTATGCTAAGTATTCAAACTTGTTTGGCGGAATAATTATGCTTGTGTTAGGAGTAATATTGATATTCTTTCCACAAATTCTTTTATAAAGCATATGAAGTTGTTCGATTTTTGAATAACTTCATTTTTTTAATTTTCTTAATCAATTGTTTTTGCTTTAAAAAATAGATATAATTAGACTATGATAGCCTTTTTATAAAGGAGGATTTTTTATGAAAATGAATCATCGTGTAACTAAACAGCAAGATTTGCTTGATTCTAATGGACATTTATCTGAACCTGGGTACGCTTATAAAGAAATCTTTAATTATGATCGTAAAATGATAAAAGCCTCTAAATGGAGAATTAAAGAGTGGGATTACTACTGTGCTATGTCCAAAGATTATGCTTTTAGTTTTACTGTAGCTGATTTAGGATATATGGCTTTAATAAGTGCTAGTCTTCTCGATTTTTCTACAGGCAAAGAGACTAAAAGTGCTAAAATGAAATTATTTCCTTTTGGAAAACTTGGCTTACCAAAATCAGCTAACAATGGAGATGTGGTTTTTAAAGATAAATCTCATGATTTTATTTTCCTAAATAGGCATAAAGATCGTTTTATTAAAGTGAAAATCAAAAACTTTGTTGATGGAAAAGATTTTCATGCTGATCTAAGTTTTAGAAAGTATGATAATGATGATCGGATGCTGATAGCTACACCTTTCAAAGAAAATCCTACGAGATTTTACTATAATCAAAAATTGAATTGTATGAATGTGAGCGGTGTGGTATCTATTGGTGATAAATCTTATGATTTTGTTGATGATAAAGATTTAGGTGTTTTAGATTGGGGAAGAGGAGTTTGGACCTATAAAAACACTTGGTATTGGGGATCGTTATCTTGTTTTGTTGATGGAAAGCGAGTGGGGTTCAATATCGGATATGGGTTTGGTGATACATCAAGAGCAACCGAAAATATGATTTTTTATGATGGAAAAGCACATAAGCTTGATGAGGTAATTTTTGAAATTGATGGTGATAACTTTATGAATCAATGGAAATTTTCATCAAATGACAATCGATTAAAATTAACGATGGAACCACTCTTGGATAGAATAGATAATACAAACTTGTTAATAATTAAGAATTTTGGTCATCAAGTCTTTGGTAAATTTAATGGTTTTTTAGTATTAGATGATGGAAAGAAAATTGAAATAAAAGATCAAATTGGTTTTGCTGAAAAAATCACCAATCACTATTAATAAAGGAGATTATAATCAAAATGAAAATAAACGAATTAGTTAATAATCAAAGAGATTATTATAAATTAGGAGAAACAAGAAGTTACGAAAATCGTCAAAAAGCTCTAAAACAACTATATTTTGCTATTATTAATAATGAAGACCAAATTAAAGAAGCTCTTCTAAAAGATTTAAATAAAGCTTCAGGTGAAGCTTACTTATCAGAGATTGGCGTAACACTTAAAGAGATTAAATACTTGCTTAAACATTTAAAAAGATTTATGAGAAACAGAAAAGCAAGAACTGAAATCACTAATTTTCCTGCAAAAAGTTTTATATCTCCTTTCCCTTATGGTGTTACACTTATTATGAGTCCATGGAATTATCCCATATATCTTACTTTAGCTCCCTTAGCTGGAGCTATAGCCGCCGGAAATACAGTCGTGGTAAAACCTAGTAATTATAGTCCGGCAACATCTGACATTATCGAAAAGATGATTTCTGAGATATTCGATCAGAAGTATATTGCAGTTGTTAAAGGTGGAAGAGAAGAGAATCAAGATTTGCTTAATCAAAAATTTGATTATATTTTTTTCACAGGTAGTACTAGTGTGGGAAAGATAGTTATGGAAAAGGCATCTAAGAATTTAACCCCTGTCAGCTTGGAACTCGGAGGTAAGAGTCCAACCATCGTTACTCAAGATGCAAAGATTGATTTGGCAGCTAAGAGAATTATTTTTGGTAAGTTAATTAATTCCGGTCAAACTTGTGTAGCTCCTGATTATGTTTTAGTCGATAAGAAGATAGAAGAAGAGCTATTAGAAAAACTTAAATTTTATATTCAAGAGTTTCTTGGACATGAACCGCTTAAAAATCCTGATTTCGGAAAAATCATTAATGAAAAACATTATGAAAGATTAATGAACTTAATGAAAGGTCAAGAAATCTTTTTCGGGGGGGTAGGAGATGAGGAGACTTTAAGAATTTGTCCAACAATTTTAAGAAATGTCAAATCTGATTCTCCTATTATGCAAGAAGAAATATTTGGCCCTATTTTGCCAGTTATTGTCTATGAAGATATTAATGAGGTAATTGATTTTGTTAATGAAAGACCACATCCTCTAGCTTTTTATTTGTTTTCTACTGAAAATAAAACTATAGATATGTTCTTAGATAATTGTCAATTTGGTGGTGGATGCATAAATGATACGATAATGCAAGTTGCTAGCGATTACTTACCTTTTGGCGGCGTAGGAGATAGTGGTATGGGTCAATATCATGGGAAAGCCAGCTTTGATACCTTCACACATTTTAGAAGTATTATTAAAAAATCAAATCTTATTGACTTACCAATTAGATATTTGCCAATCTCAAAGAAAAAAGAGAAACTAATCAAAAAAGTTTTGAAGTAAAAAAATCTATTATTATGATATAATAATAAAAGAATACCCCGGTATTGATTTTGTGTTTCTAGACACTACAATATAGGGGTAGTGTTTTTTAAAAGATTTATTTTGAAAGAGTAGTATTTATTTGATGCTAAAATAGATGTTAATTTACTACTTAATCTTTTGTTTGGAGGATAAATTGAAGAAACTAATCGAAATTGAAGGATTAACAAAATCGTTTGATGATACTTTAGTATTGAAGTCGATTGACCTTTATATAAGAGAAAACGAGTTTATTACCCTTTTGGGTCCGTCTGGTTGTGGAAAAACAACGCTTTTAAGAATTCTTGCAGGATTTGAATCAAAAGATTCAGGGATTGTAAAGTTTGATGGGAATATCATTGACGATATGCCTCCACATGAAAGACCAATAAATACAGTTTTTCAAAAATATGCTTTATTTCCACATCTCGATGTTTTTAATAACATCGCTTTTGGTTTGAAATTAAAGAAAATTCCGAAAGATGAAATAGAAAAAGCGGTTAAAGACGCCTTAAAATTAGTTAAATTAGAAGGCTTTGAGTCACGAAATATCAAAACATTGAGTGGTGGACAGCAGCAAAGAGTCGCAATTGCTCGAGCTGTTGTTAATAAACCAAGGTTGTTGTTGCTTGATGAACCATTAGCTGCTTTAGATTTAAAGTTACGTCAAGATATGCAATATGAACTTAAAGAAATGCAAAGAGCTTTAGGTATCACATTTGTTTTTGTTACTCATGATCAAGAAGAAGCTTTGACAATGAGCGATACGGTAGTTGTTATGAATGAAGGAGAAATTCTTCAGATAGGAACGCCACAAGACATATATAATGAGCCTAAAAATCGTTTCATAGCTTCTTTTATTGGTGAATCAAATATTATTCCTGGAATTATGTTGAAAGACTATTTGGTTAAGTTCGAAGGCTATGAATTTGAATGCGTCGATAAAGGATTTAAAAAGGATGCTGAAATAGAAGTTGTTTTAAGACCTGAAGATATTGAACTTAAACCTGCCAATGGCGGTATCAATGGTGTTGTAACAGATATTATTTTTAAAGGCGTTCATTATGAGATAATAGTTGATGTAAATGGAAGAGAATATATAATACACTCAACAGATCCACAATTAGTTGGAAATAAAGTTTCATTGTCTTTTGATAAAGAAGACATCCATGTGATGCTTAGATGAAAAGCTTAAGACGGTTGATATATCCTTATATCGCATGGTTAACCGTATTGATAATTATTCCCTTCTTATTTATTGTTTTAGCCACAATTTCAACTTTTCATATTTTTAATTCATATACATTTAGGTTTACCTTTGATTCTTTAAGATTCTTGACAGATCCGATATTCTTGAATGCTTTCAAGAATAGTATCAAGTTTGCTGGAATCACAACCTTAATTTGCTTGACTGTCGGGTATCCAGTAGCTTATTTTTTCGCTAATATGAAGAGCAAGAACAAAACTCTTTATGTAGCTTTATTAATTGTTCCAATCTGGTCTAACATGATAGTGAGAATCATTGCTTGGGAAAATGTGTTTAAACCAGTATCGATTTTGAATTTATTCAATTTGAGTTTTGATATGATTGGTTCTGACATAGCGATTATAATTGCTATGGTATCAATGTATTTGCCTTTCATGATTTTTCCAATTTATGCAGTTTTAGATAAAATGGATCATGGTTATATTGAAGCTAGTCGAGATTTAGGAGCTAATGCTTTCCAATCGTTTTATAAAGTAACTCTACCATTATCTTTAGGTGGTATCGTAAGTGGAATCATTATGACGCTATTACCGGCTATGACCGCTTTTGCTTTACCTGAAAGAATCGGTGGAGGGACTACAATACTTTTAGGTAATTTAATAGAAAAAGAAATATTTAGAGGATCATTTTCAATCGCAGCTACTGTTTCATTTGTAGTAATGGTAGTAATGTTGAGTCTTTTCATGTTAATAGTTCGCTTTGATAAGGAAGGTGAAACATTATTATGAAAAAGAATATTTATGGATCTTCATTACAAGTATTTTTAACTGCATTTACTTTCCTAATTGTTTATTTACCGATTCTAGTTATAATATTGATAAGTATTCATGGGTCACAGTATAATTATGATAGTTTCAAACTAACATTTAAGTGGTATAGAGAAATTATTAATGATCAACAATTGGTTGATGCAATAATAGTGACTTTACAAATAGCCGTATTAGCTACGACAATAAGCACTATGTTAGGAACAACATTCGCAATTGGAATTCATAGTTTAAAAAAGAAGAATCGAGTTAGAATGATGGTCCTTAATAATGTGCCGGTTGTAAATCCGGATATTGTCACCGGTATAATGTTGTTTATCATCTTTAGATTTTTTAGAATGACATTCGGTTTTCCGACCATGTTGCTGGCGCATATCTTTTTTGCATTACCATTTGTAATTTTAAGTGTTTTACCTAAGTTAAAACAGTTAGATTCAAATCTTTTTGATGCAGCTTTAGATCTTGGAGCTACAAAGTTTCAAGCCATTGTTCGGGTAATAATTCCAAGTATCAAAGTCGGGATGATAGCAGGAGCTTTAATTGCATTTACAATGAGTATTGACGATTTCATAATCAGTTACTTCATGAAACAGGGTGAGTTTCATAACGTAAGTACTTTAATCTATTCAAGACTAGCAAAAAGACAGATTAGTTCAAATGTTTTTGCATACAATAGTCTGGTTGTAGTATTGACAATAGGAATGATGATTCTATTTAATAGTTTAAATCAAACACAAAAGAAAGTGAGAGGGTAAAGAAATGAGAAAGAGTTTAATTATATCTGTTTTAGCCGTTTTTGTACTTTTTAGTTTATCTTTGGTTGGATGTAGTTCCAAAGAAAAACTGTATGTTTTAAATTGGGGAAAATACATGAACCCAGATTTGATTGATAAGTTTGAAACTGAGAATAATGTAAAGGTAGTATACGAAGAAGTTGGTTCAAATGAAGAGATGGAAATCAAATTAAAACAAGGAATCACAGATTATGATATTATGATCCCTTCTGAATATATGATTGATAAGTTATCTCAGGAAGATTTGTTATTGCCAATTAATTATAGTCTACTAACTAATCTTGAAGAAGTGGATTTTTTTGAAGACGCTAAAGTATTATATGAAAATGAAGATTTCGGTCAATATCTAATTCCATACTTTTTTGGAACTGTTGGGATTATGTATAATACAAGTAACCCTAATGTGAAAACTGCTCTTGAAAGTGATAATGGTGGATTTTGTACACTATTTGATGTAAATAATGATTTTAGAGTTGCTCTATATGATTCGCCTCGAGATACAATAGGAGCTGCATTAATGTGCCTAGGATATAGCGTAAATAGTAATAATGATGCAGAACTAGGAGAAGCTGAAGATTTAATTGAAGCAGCTTTAGCTAAAAGTTTAGGTTCTATTCGTTTTGGTCAAGATGATTTAAAAGGAGATGTTGCTAAAGGAAACTTAGATTTAGCATTGGTGTATTCAGGCGACTATTTTGAAATGGTATTTGAGTACGAAGCTGAAGAAACCGATATAGAGTTTGATTATTTCGCACCTAATCACACTAATATATGGATTGACGCTTTTGTAATACCTAACACAAGCAAAAATACTGATTTAGCTCATAAATTTATCAACTTCTTTTTAGATCTAGATAATGCAGCAGAAAATGCTGATTGGGTTGGATATACACCAGTAATCAGTGAAGTTTATAATGTAATGGTGAATGATTATGGTTATGACTACGATCATTACTATCCTCAACCTGAAGGCTCATCAAGAGAAGTATTTATGTATTTAGGATCTGAACACGCACAAAAGTTAAATACTATTTTAAACGCAGTTAGAATTAGCTAATTTTTGATATTTATATAAAAAACATCTTCCAATTTTTGGAAGATGTTTTATTTTATTAAATCTAAACACTTGTTTTCCTAATATATTCTATAAAAATATCTATCGAAGCTTCTATAATTTTAGGGTCAACATTATCTAATGTGTCATTAGGAGTATGGTATACATTAGAACGAGCCTCATTGCTCCAAGGCATACCGATTAGGGTGGTTGATTTTACTCCTACTTTTGCTAATTCACCAGCATCAGTCCCTCCAGTTAAGAAAGCAATAGGCTTTGTAACAGCTTTATAGTTCAACTCTTTGGCTGTTTCAACTAGGTCATCAGCCAGATCCTTACTTAATTGCACAGTGTTGTTAATATCGCTCGTTAAGAAGAACAAATCATCAAGATTATAGGCACAATCAGTATTTAACAAAGTTGTTGGATAGGTTTTAAATAGCTCTTGATGTTTTTTGGCATATGCTCGAGCGCCACGAAGGCCTTCTTCTTCAGCATCAAAACTTACTATAATGACTCTGGTATGATTCAATTTGTTTTCACTGAAATATCTACCAATTTCAACTGCCATAGTGCTAGCTATTAAGTTATCTCCTGCTCCAGGAGTTCCTTTTTTTGAAGCGAAAAACCACATTTGCAAAATGATTAAAAGACCTAATGATAAAAATATTTTAACAATGATTTGGAATGTTGCACTTTGTATAAATTGTACTGGTAAGGCGAAAACACATAATAATATAACAAATAGAATCGAACCGGTTACTCTTAGATTATATAGTTTTGGTTGATGAATAAGAAAATTAAAAATATTGGCGCTGTCATGATGTCCACTAACAATTACTTGATTTTTTATTTCATGTTTAGGTTCAATATAACCTACCACATTATACCCTTTTCTTTTCGGATAGAATATATCGATAATAGGTAAATAGAAAAAGAATTGAAGTACTAAAACCAAAATACTAAGAAGTGCTAAAACCAATGATACTATTGGTAAGTTAAACCAGAGAAACACAATAGCAATCAAATAGCACCCTACAAGTATTCTTATCCAACCAAGAAAAGCTCCTTTATGAAGATAAAACTCTTCGGTTTTTGTTTCATCTGCAAACTCATTTAGTTTTTTACTTAAGATTTCTGAAGCTTGTTTCGATTCTTTTGTTCCAGCTAATCTTGGTCCTGTTGTCTTTATTATCTCATCAGCAAGACTAAATGCTCTATCTTTTATTTCTGTTTTTTGTTTCATTATTCAATTTACCTCGCATTTCACTGATTGATATATATTTTATCACATCAATCTAATAATTATGTATTGTTATAGAAAATCAAACAATTAAAGTATTTTTAATGCATTATAGTTAAAAAAATGATTTAATATTATATATAACTAATAATAGGAGATGATGATTATGAAAAATCCAGTAGTAACAATTAAAATGAAAAGTAACAATTTGATTAAAATTGAATTATTTCCAGAAAAAGCACCTAATACAGTGAATAATTTTATATCCCTAGTTAATAAAGGCTTTTATAATGGTTTAATCTTTCATAGAGTAATCGAAAACTTTATGATTCAAGGTGGTGATCCTGATGGACAGGGTACTGGCGGGCTTGATTATTCTATAAAAGGTGAGTTTAAGAACAATGGTTATGATAATGACTTGAGACATACTGTAGGAGTTATTTCTATGGCTAGATCTCAGGATATGGATTCGGCTGGGTCACAATTTTTTATCATGCATAAAGATGCACCTCACTTAGACGGATCCTATGCCGCATTTGGAAAAGTGATAGAAGGATTAGAAGAAGTAAACAGAATCGCCACAACAGAAACAGATTTTCGTGATAAACCACTTAAAGAGGAAAGAATGGTTTCGATATCCGTTGAAACTTTTGGCATTGAGTATCCAGAACCAGATAAACTGTTTAATTAATCAGAGATCAGTTCTTCTTTTTTAAATAAAATTTATATTTTTTTTGTTTATAGCATTTACTAGTTAGACATTGGTGATATACTAAAAATATAAAAAATATTACGGAGGGTATAGTAATGAGTTTAAAAGAGACCTTGAAACAGGAATCAGAAGAATTAAAAAGTTTTAAAAAAGTATATGAAACAGTAGCATTCTTTGGTTTATTGATTTTAGTTTTCCAACAAATATTTTATCTTGTGGTAAACTTAATCAACTCTACCAGCAATTTCTTTTCAACAGCTAATTTTGCGACAGCTAATTTACAAGGGTTTGTGAGTAGAATTGTAAATATTAATTCTGGTAATGTCATATTTATAATTTTGGGTATATTAGCTTGGTTAGCATACTACGTAGCTTTATATTTTCTTGTATGGCGTTTTGCTGAAAAGAGAGAAATGTCAAAATGGACTTGGACACTGTTTGTAGCTTTTGGACCAACTATCTTTTTGGCACCTGCATTTATCTGGTTCATTTTATTTGCATTCAGATATGAGATTTTTAACGCATATAAAAAAGTAGTTGAAGATTACAAAAAAGGTAAAGAAGCACCAAAACAAAAAGAATTAGAAGAATAGATATAAAGAAAAAGTATCCTAGTACAAAATAACTATTTTTAGAAAGGGCTTTTATATAAAAGCTTAGTTACAACTTGGAAAAAAGAGAAAATCTAGTACACATAATTAAATTCACATTATTTTCAATTTCCGCCGGCATAATTCAAGTAATCAGTTTTACTATTTTGAATGAAGTAGTAAAACTGATTTATTGGCCGGCTTATTTAATTGCTTTGACTTTGTCAGTTTTATGGAATTTTACTTTAAATCGTAAGTTCACATTTAAATCAGCTGCGAATATACCAAAAGCAATGTTTAAAGTTGCATGTTACTATTTGGTGTTCACACCTCTTTCAACTTGGTGGGGTCATGCATTAGAATCAATCGGGTGGAATGAGTATATTATTTTAGGGATGACAATGATTATTAACTTTATTACAGAGTTTATTTTCACTAAATTTTATGTTTACCGTAATAATATAAATACTGCAGTTAAGAAATTATAGTATTTTTTTAATCTTTACATAAGATTAAATCTTTGATATAATTTCTATTACTGGAATCATAGCTCAGCGGGAGAGCATCTGCTTGACGTGCAGGGGGTCGGGGGTTCAAATCCCTCTGGTTCCACCATGAGGGCTAAATTTAGCGAAGTTGGTTTTTACCAATTTCGCTATTTTTAATGAAAATTACACTTTTTAGTTCAAAATGGGGTTCAAAAATTATGCTCTTTAGCCTCTATATTTAGAGCTTTTTAGACTTGCCCATTTTTTGAATTGGAATTTTTTAGTTTGTTTATAAGAATTTATTATAACTTAAATTTATTAATTTCTTTCATTAGCCCTGTATTTAGCCGGTTTATCGTATTCACTGTTTTCAAAATCAGGATTCATATGTGTATAAATTCCCATAGTTACTTTAGTACTGGTTCGTCCAGTCCATGTATTAAAGATTTTATGTAATTATCTTAATCTAAATTTATTTAAAAATATATCGACATGTAATGATTTCAAACCAATATATTTCAAATAAAATAAACAGAAATCAGCTAAGTTTTTTATAAAATCAAAATGGTTTAGGGGTGTATCTAGGGGTAGTTTGCTCAATTAAAAATATTGAACAGCTAAATTTAGTCATTAATAAAGCGATTATCACATTCCACTTTGGAATGTGATAATTTATTCTTTGTCAATTTAGATGGTTCTATTGATATGATTGATATTAAATATTTTTATGGTATAACCTGAGTTTTACAGTATAGAATAAAGATTTCAACATATCACTACAATACAAAGAAGAGATCAAAGACCATTTCAACGTTCATTAGAGCGAAGAAATGGTTTTTAATTGATAAAAGATTGTAAAACAAAAAAAGTATAAATAAAAGTAGTGATATATAGTGATATATGATATAATACGAGTAGGTGGTGATGACATGTATATTCGAAAAACAAAAGTGCCTTATAAAGAGGATTATCTTGTGTATCTCGTTGAAAGTTTTCGGAACGAGAAAAACCAAGTAAGACAGCGCGTTTTAGAATCCTACGGATATCTAAGCGACTTAACGAAAGACAACCCCAATGCCCTTGAAGAACTGAAAACGTGGGCCAAAAAACAAACTGAAGCCCAAAAAGCGGATACTTCGATTCATCTTGAGCTGAATATGAACGAAGCTCAAGATGGGACACAAAAACCATTAAACTATGGTTATATTTTCTTAGAAGCGATCTATCACGAACTCAACATACCTTCTTTCATTAGAAAGTATTCTAACGAAAGAGCATTCAAATATGATTTAGATGCGATCTTAAAACTCCTTGTCTATTCGCGCGCCTTAAACCCTGAATCTAAGAAGAAGACTTTTGAACATAAAGGCCATTACTTTTTTGAAATGAAAGACATTGAACTCAGTGAAATGTATCGAAGTTTAAGTGAACTGAACACGCTCAAAGATGATTTAATGATCCATTTAAATAAAGAACTCACGAAAAAAGGTTTAAGGGATGCGAGTTTAGTCTTTTATGATGTGACAAACTACTATTTTGAATCTGATATCAACGATGGGTTTAGAGAAAAAGGGGTGTCTAAAGAGCGTAAGAAAACTGGGATTGTGCAAATGGGACTCTTTATCGATAAACAAGGGATTCCAATCACCTATGAACTCTTTCCAGGCAACACGAATGACTTATCAACGATGCGACCTATTTTAGAGAAGATTAAAAAGCAATTCAACTTAGGAAAGCTAACTATCGTCGCCGATAAAGGCAATAATAGCTCGACGAATCTTGCGCAGATTGACAGTTATGGCGATGACTATATCATCGCTCAAAAAATTCGTGGTCGAGGGACACCCCTCGCCGATATCGTCTTAGACCAAGAAGGGTATCACGTGAATCAAGAGGGAACCTTTAAACATAAACTCGTACGTTATGAACGAAACGTGAAGGATGCGGATGGCACTACCAAAACACTCACGGAACACCTCATGTGTTTTTGGTCTGAAAAAGAAGCGCGTTTCCAACGCGCTAAGCGGGGTTTACTCGACGAAAAGATTGAAAAATTTATTGAGGATCCTTCCCTTTTAAATGCCTCAAACAGTTTCGGTGTTAAGAAGTATTTCAAACAAATTAAAGTCGATACCAAAACTGGCGAAGTTTTAAAAGGGAAAAACACCTATGACTTTAATCAAGAGAAATACCAACGCGATTTAGAACTCGATGGCTATTATGCGATTGTGACAAATAATCTGAAAATGCATCCCTTTGATATCATTAAACACTATCGCCAACTCTCGACAATTGAAGAATCCTTTAAAGTTACCAAGAGCGATTTAGAAGGTCGACCAATCTATGTATGGAAAGAAGATCATATCAAAGGTCACTTTCTTACGTGTTATTTAGCGTTAGTGCTCTACCGTGTTCTACAGACAAAACTGGATAAAAACTATCCCATTCATCAACTTAAAGAAGCTTTAAATAGCGCTCAAATGATTCGACTAGCGAAACACATTGTCCTCTTAAAAGATACCTCTGAGCTCTTTAAAACCATCACCGATGCCTTCTCAGTGAACCTTAATTTCAAAACAATGAAAATAGAGAACTTTGTGCAATCACTTAAACAAATTACTTAACATATCACTACAATCTAAAAAGAGAAACTTTAGCTTGATATAGCTATTGTTTCTCTTTTTTTACATTTATACTGTAAAAGTCAGGTCATACCATAGAATCTATAATAAATAAAAGTAAAACTGGTAAAAATCATAAGCAAAATAAAGTCTATAGAGTCAGCTCTAACATATATAAAAGTATATTGCTTTTTGTGTAATCAAAACACGATTTACACTAAGGTAAACACGTTTTGAACTCCACCCCCTAAATTTAGCATATAACATCACAATATAATTGACAATTTTTTCTATGTCATATTGTGTTTTTATAAAAAAAAATATATAATTTAAATTGATAAGTGAGGTAATTATGAGAAGAAAAAATAGCATACCATTAAAATTACTTATGTTACTATTAATGTTACTATTAAGTTTTTTACTCGTTCCCCAAGTGCATGCAACTGAAGAAACCCAACCCGCTATTATTAGTCTTTCTGATATCACAGTTCCGTCAGGCAATTCGGGCGTTATTTATGTGCGTTTAAACAACGTTGAGAATTTAGCCGGACTATCATTTAATGTATATTATGATAGTTCGGCTTTTATTTTTCTAAACCATATTGTCGAAACTGCAATAAGAAATGCAAATGTGGTTGTAAATTTTGATGAACCCGGTGTAATAAAAGTATCTATTATAAGTTTAAACCCTATTACCCATACGGGTAATATATTACGTTTTAGTTTTTCTTCAAACCCACAGGCTAGCCCAGGTAGATATCTGTTTGATTTAGCTGTTGATGAAGCCTATGATATCTTACTTGAACCTCTTAGTTTAATGAAGATTAACGGACATATCACAACGTTAGGCCAATCCCAAACAACACCGACTATTAATTTTGCTAGCCCAACGCAGTCTCAGCCTTTCAAAAAAGGTGAGGTAGTAAGTTTAACGATTTCATCCTTTAATCTTTTCCAATTAACTGCTGGTAACTTCTTGATTCACTATGACCCTGCCTATTTAGAGGTTAAATCAGTGAAATTAGGATCAGACTTCAATAAACCGCAAGTTTTAACCTCTATCAATTATTTTCCTTCCGGAGGGATTGATATTTCATTCGCTTCATTAGCACCTTTGACAACTAGCCAAGTTTTGACAGTCGAATTTGAAGTCATAGCTAATATTAACAAGCAAACTCAAATCTATTTTACACCAAGGAATCTTTACAACACTCAACTTCAAACTATTAACCACAATGAAATACAGCGTTCAATATCCCTTTCATATACACATGACGTTGTCCAGGATTACCCAAACATGTATATCACAGATTACCAAGGTGATTTAAACAGCACTTTTTCAGTTGATGTGAGAATAGACGAAAACTCCAAACTAGCAGCTGGAGATTTTCATATTAATTACGATAATTCAAAATTAGAAGTTATCGATGTTACAATTGGAGATAGCATTAATGAAAACGGCGGATATATTTTCTATAACTTAAACTACAGTGATAATATCATTTCTTTTTCTTACATCAATGAACACGGTTTAGATAATGAAGAGTTATTTATGACTTTACATTTCAAGTCAAAACAACTATCGGAATCAACATATCTAGACTTACTACTCACCGGCACAAGTCTCGTAAATGATCAATTTAAACCTATTCAATTAAATTTCGTTGATGGTTTAATTTATTTAGGTGAGTATAAAAACATTGAATTCATAGATTATGATCAAACTGTATTATTCGAAACCAGGATTCCAAGAAATGAAGTTGGAGAAATTCCTTTTACTCCAGAACGTAGCGGGACTTCTTTTTCTCACTGGAATGTTGTCTCTCTTACAGATGATAAGGAAATATACCAAGCAGTATATAGATTAGAATCTTCAGACTATGATTTACCTGACTATATCATTACTTATGATGGTAAGCATCATGAGAGAATGGATGATTTCAATATAAGCGGTTTAACGATAGAGTACACGAACAATCTCCATAAAAATAGTGGGACATATGTGGTATTAGCTTCTTTTTATCTTGATCAAGTCTTTCAGTTTCAAGTTTCTACAAGGCTAATTATTCTACCTAAAGAAATCAATGTAACACTTTTAGACCAAAGTATCGTATACGGGATGACGCTTAATGAAACTTATCAAGTAGAAGGTCTCATAGATGATGATGATTTAGAGTTAGAGTTCTATACTGACTTACCTATAACTATTGGTTCACAAATACTAAAAGCGAGAAATCTAAACTTGAACTATGCAGTAAATTTCACGTACTCGACATTAACAGTCTCACCTGCACCTTTATTAATTAAAGCAATTAACCAAACCTCAGTTTACGGGGAAGCATTTTCAACATTAAGATATGAAATAGAAGGTGAAATATTTAACCAAGATATGATTCAGGTCTTTATAGAAAAAGCACCAGGCGTTAACTCAGGTCATTATGAAATTAGTGTTTTTGCAGAACATCCTAATTATGATATTCAACTTGTTTACGGAACATATGTAATCGAAAAAGCAACTTATGATATGAGCGGCATTTTATTTAATGATCAAGAAGTTATGTATTCAGGCAATATGACTTCATTAGAAATAGAGGGAACCTTACCTTTAGGCGTTAGTGTTTCTTATATGAATAACGAAAATATTTTACTAGGTGAATATAATGTTACAGCTTTTTTTACTCATAACAATCCAAATTACTATTCGATTCCTAATCTGGAAGCTACGATTAAAATCATTCCTGCTAATTTTGAATCAATCGAGTTTAATAACAAGATAATTGAATATAACGGACTCTATCATTCTATAGAGCCTATGGGGATGCTTGAAACAGCAGAAATAAATTATATAGGCGACTATAGTTTTAAAGATCCTGGCACCTATGATATATCAGTAGTCGTCTCAGCTTATGGCTATCATGACTTAACTTTAAGTGCAACGCTAAACATCCAGCGTGCATCATTAAAAATCTCAGCCGATAATATCGAGAGCCTATATGGCGAAACCATCCTTGACTTATCTTATACTGTTCAAGGTTCTATATATGCAGACGATGAAATCATAATAAATCTTATTAAAGAACCGGGTCTATCTTCAGGTATTTATGAGATATTCATAACAGCCGAACACCCTAACTATGATATTGAAACTTACAACGGAAACTACACGATAATCGGCAGTGAAGTTGATTTATCTGAACTGTCTTTTGAAGACGTCACTTATGTCTATGACGGGCTTGAAAAAACATTAATTGTTTCTGGCAGTTTACCTGAAGGCATCATTGATATAGAATATCAAAACAATAAGATAACTGATTCCGGCGAAATCATAGCTATCGCAAAAATTATTGTTTCCGATGCATACAATCCAGTTGAGCCTATGGTCGCAAGAATCACAATTGAAAAAGCAAACATTGAAGGTATTTCACTGATTGGTGGACATTATACTTATGATTCAACAGATAAAATATTCCAACTATCAAGCGGATTAACCCAACACGGTGATACATTTGAAATCATTAATAATCACCCATTAGTCTATCGATATCCAGGTTATTATGAAGTATCTATCATTATTAAAAACCCAAATTATCATGACTTACATCTATCAGCTAGCATGACCATTGATAAAGGCGTATTAAATATAAGTAAAAATGATTTTACTTTTACAATAACCGAAAGCAGAGTTACAGTTTTCCACCCCCAATATCAAAACTACATATATACATCATTAGATGGCAGCAATTTTATAAAAACCACGACACGCACTGGATTAACCGAGCAAAATGAATATACACTTTATTTCTATATTAGTGGCGTGCCTTATTATGAAGATACTCAAATTATGAATATAACTTTCACTACTTATTTAAGTATTGAAACCTTTATGTTCTCTGTGGATAGCATTATAAATGATTTATCTGCTAGAGAAGAAATCATAAACTTAATGATTTTAAAACCATTACTATCTGAATCTAATCAAGCAGTTGCACAAATAGAGATAAACGCACTTATTCAAGCATATAATAATTTAGTAGAAGCTATAAACCAAGAATACAATGCAACAGAAATATCAATGCATCACAATTCATATTATTGGACGACATTAACACTCATTGGTTTAGTTTATATTAGGAGGGGGCAAAAGAAATGAAAATCATTAATTTAATTATCCTATTTTTTCTAAGTTTACTCCTATTCGGGTGCAATGGGTTTTCTACAACTTCAGAACTTCCAACAACAGATAACATAACAACCGAAGAGCCTTTACAAGACCTATCATTGATAAACAATATCCTATTTAACTTTACATTGGAAAATAGTAGCGGTTATGATTATCATAAAATTCAGAGTTTTAATCAAATAATAACTAACTCAGATTTGATTGAGTTAAGAATTGAATGGCAAGAAAGTCCAAAAGCTTACACTGAAAAAACTTCCACAAGACTTCAAAGTTTTAACATTGATTCGTCTTCTATAACAACCACAGATATAACTTTTTATAATCAAAATCAAAAAGGATCTTATAATGCTTCATCTTCTCTTATTTGGGAAAACTATGATATCAACGATTACATTGATTTTGATTTCGGATTTCAAGAATTGAAGTCTGAAGATATTGAAAACTTGCTTTCTGAAGACTATTTAGGCATAAAAACTTATAACATACAAATTAAAGAATCAAGCGCAGCTACTTTTTTCAATAATCATACAGACAGTCTTACCAATCTTTTTATTACTATTGTTTTAGATATAGCAAATGAAAAACTGATTTCTATTAAAATCGAGTATCATCAAATTCACACAGAGACTTTCATTGAGTTTGTACCTTTTTATGATCAAACTCAAGTGATTATTCCTGAATAAATCCTTAGGAGGAAGTATAATGAGATTTTTTAAAGTATTATTAGTTAGTTTATTTATATCTTTTATATTTATTTTTCAACAATCAATCAACTTACATAATCTTAACGAAGATAGTCAAGATCATATAACAAACCCCCAGTCTCTTGAGTCTACAAACCAAGTTGTTGATATTGACGGAAACTTGTTAATGCCTTTTGATTTAGCTTTTCCTGAACGCTTCAACTCTGATAGCGTTCAATATGAAAGCAATCATTTATTACTTAAATTTTCTAAAGATTTCGATGGAAGAATCACAAGAAACCTTAAATCAATTGGTTATGAAAAGATAGAACTATTTAGCACTTCAGAAGGTGGTGATTGGTACCGCGCATACATTCAGGAAGATAAAGACATACATCATGTTATGGCCGTGACCCGAACACTTAATGATGTCATCATGGCAGATTATAATTATATCTACCAAGCTGAATCAATTACCAACATCCCACTAAACCCAAGAGTGAGTGAACAGTGGTATCTTCAACGTTACGGTATTCCTGAAGCTTGGCAATGGATGGAAGACAATGGTTATCCATCTGGTGGTTCGCCGTCAATTGTCGTTGCGGTTATTGATACTGGCGTAGATTATACACATATTGATTTAGTGCAGAATATGTGGATTAATCCTAATGAAGTAGCAGGTAATGGTCGAGATGATGATGGCAATGGTTTTATCGATGATATTCATGGTGTCAGTGTCGTAGGACCTGTAAATTCCCATAGCGGAAATCCGATGGATGATCATGGCCACGGCACACATGTTGCAGGTATAATTGCCGCAACGAATAATAAAGAAGGTATTGTAGGTGTTGCTTACAATGTTCAAATAATGGCGATTAAAGCAGGGCAATCTTCTGGTCATTTTAATCAAGCAGATATAGCTGAAGCAATTCTTTATGCTTATGAAAATGGTGCAGATATCATCAATATGAGTTTTGGTGGTAGCAGCATTAGCATCGCTGTTCAAGATGCTTTAATGGTTGCATACTCAAGATGTATATTAATTGCTTCTGCAGGTAATGATGGAAAACCAAATGAAGGTGATGATGCTAAGCCTAGTTATCCAGCTGCATACTCATATGTATTAGGCGTAATGAGTGTTGATATTCAAGGAAGAGAGTCTATTTTCTCAAACTGGGATAGACATGCATATAATCATATTGAATATGAATTATATGCACCTGGAGAAGCTATTTTAAGTACACTTCCAAACAATGACTATGCTGCTTGGAGCGGTACTTCTATGGCTGCGCCAGTTGTATCAGGTATTGCAGCATTACTAAGAACAGTTTACAGTGATAGAGAAGTCTATTCAAACCGCTTTATCATGGGGCAGTTGGCTGCCTCATCAAACATACACGCTCTTTGCTTAGATCCAGCGGTCCATGGCGACCATAATCACCCAAAAATTGTTAATGCCTATAGCGCACTTACAGCTTTACCTAAACCAAATGTCAATGTATCTAATTATTTTATATTTGATAACACCTCTATAGACCCTTTCAATAATGAAGACGGCATCATTGATGCAGGTGAAACAATAGATATCGCTTTAATCTTAAAAAATCATTGGGGTGCAGCTGAAGATATCATTGTAACAGTTGATGCATTATTGCCTGCAGGTATTGAAAACCCTTATCTTACTTTTCTAACAAATGATATCGATTATGGAGCAATTGGAACTTATGCAACTAAAGACTTGTTAATTAGAAATGGTTCAATAGTTACTGGTGCTAATCATCCATTCCGCATTAAGATATCTGAGAATACACCAAATGATAGTCTAATCACCTTAAACATCAACGCCGTAATGATAAATGGTTTGGATCAACTTGATGAAGAAATCTATACCTTCTCAACCACCCTAACGCTTCGCGTAAGAAACGGTGTCATCTTACCTAATATTATTGATCAGGATATGATTTTAACTAAAGATAATTACTATATCATACCAAATGCCATGCTCATTAGATCAGGCGCAACAGTCATTGTAGAAGCAGGCACAAAAATACAGTTTTGGTCAAATGATCCAGAAGGACCTTATGACGATTTAGCGTTCACATATATTAGAGTACAAGGCAGCTTTATAACGCAAGGCACTGTGGATGAACCCGTCGAACTTTTCCCTAGCGACTTGAAGAGTGAATATGTTGTAAATATCTATGAACAAGATTCAGGATACGTCTCGCTAAACTATACCATTGTTACAAATCCTTTGTTAACAATATCAGAGGCTAGAAATGTTCTATTTCGCTCTAATCAAATCAGTGGTGTGCGTAACAGGAGAATTAATAATGGAGTCGTTGAAGATCGACCATCGGCCCTAAAAATAGAAGCTGAACTCATTCATTCTTCTATATTTTCAGTTTTAACAGCTGAGTTAGCTGGTAATGTCATCGATTCTATTTTTTCTCATTCAGCCATTGATTTTTCTAAAGATAATAACAGTTTTTACGAAAACAATGTTTTTCTAGTGAATAATAATATCTCTTATCAAGGAAATGCTATTTCACAAGTATCTTTTCAAAACCTTAGTCCATCATGGGTATATGATGAGGGTTTCTATGATCATACATCAGGCCATAGTTATTTCAGACTAGAAATTAGAGAATCAGCGTTTCATTATTTCAATTCTATCGAACGTTTCGCAAAAAGTTTGGGTGGAGATTTATTAAGCATTGATTCTCAAGAAGAGAAACAATTTATTCTAAGCAACTTCCCAAGTGATGCGTTTTATTCTAGTTTATTTAGAACAAAATCAGAGGAACTAATTTGGCGAAATGGCAGTCCAATGAATGATTTAGTAGCTTGGTATCCTAGTTCTGTTAAATACGGTTATATTCCTATACATCAGAATGGAAATTCCGCTATGGGAGCGGAAATAATTGTAATCGAACTCCCACATCATGATTATACTGTTGAGGAAGTCAGCGAAGCATTTAATCAATTTTTAATGGATGGATATTTTACTAGGTTTTACCATAATGCATTCTTAAATAATTATAATAATGTAGATGTTAGCCAATGGCTAAGATTTATTGCCCCAGCCCCTTTGCCTGCTCAATACCTTTCATTTGATTCTATTGGGCTAGGTGGAAACTACTGGGGTACAACCGATCCATTTATTATTAACAGACAAATTGTAGATTTTGATGATTTTCAACATTTTATGGATATCAATGAAGGCAAGATTCTAGAGACAGCGCCTGAAACAGCTTTTCCTTTTGTTGTTGATGTCGAACTATTTGATATAAATGATCAAAAAATAACTACAGTTGGCAATGAGTTGGTTAAGTTTGTCGTTCACTTTAATCGCGATATGGATACAACCGTTCCTTTAAGATTAAGTTACGGATCAGCTTTACCATTTGCTGAATATCATGTTCCTGGACAATATGAAACACCAAGAAAATGGGTGGGTTATTATCATGTTTCTACTTTAATGAATAATGGTAATCAGTTCTTTTCTATCACCAATGGTCATGTAGAAAACGACCCATGGTTCACATTACAACCTGACCTAGGTAGATTTACTTTTAGAATCGATACAACTAGTGCACAAGCTATGATTATGCAAGCAATAGCCACAGAAACAGGTATATCTATTTCTTGGGATCAAGATGATTTTGATACACTTGCCGGATATAATCTTTATCGTTCTACTTCTGAAGATGGTTTTTATCAACGTTTAAACCAAACAGTGATACCTGTAGATGTTAAAACATTTTTTGATGAAGACATTGAACCCGGTGTTATATATTACTATAACTTCACAGTTGTAAAAACCGATTTAACAGAATCCATTCCATCAGGAAAGATTGTTGTTCAATCCATGGATACCATGGCACCAAACATCTATCACACGCCAGTTTTTCAAGCTTTTACAAATCGAAATTTAATAATTAGTGCATTAATAACTGATAATTTGATGGTTCAAGAAGCAAATCTTTACTACCGTACAGTAGGTACTGAACCCTGGACAAAATTAACAATGACAAATCATAATGATCGTTACTCAGCTATAGTATATAGTGACCATTTATCTTTAGACGGTTTAGAATACTATATAGAAGCATTTGATGGCATTTCTTATACATATAAAGGCACACCTGGACAGCCTCTACAAGTCATCGTAAAATTAGCTGTAAATCCAATGGATTTTGGTGATGTTAATGGAGATGGTTCAATAACTGTATTAGATGCTTTAATGGTTTTACAAGCAATAAATGATTTAATCAATTTAGATGCAGATCAATTCTTGCGAGCTGATTTAAACGGAAATGGTGTATTAGAAGCTTGGGAAGCCTTAAGAATTCTTCAATACGTTAGCGGAAAAGTAACAAGTATTATGCCAGACTAAAAATAAATATTATAAATGAGTCTCAAAAAAAGAGACTCATTTTTTTTAT
>JAVEQW010000068.1:0-5951 GCA_034007385.1 Candidatus Izemoplasmatales bacterium | reverse complement strand
TGACATTATTTACTAGTTTATGTTATCATATTTTTGCGTCAATAAGCAGGTGTAGTTCAATGGTAGAACCTCAGCCTTCCAAGCTGATTATGAGGGTTCGATTCCCTTCACCTGCTCCATTAGCAAAGCATTAGTCTGATACGATTAGGTATTAGGCTTTTTTTGTCTTTATTAAGACATTTCTAGTTTTCAGTGTTGTGTTAAAATAGGTAACTCAATAGGTAGAGAACGACCTGTTTTGATACAAAAAACAGTAGTAAATTGACATGCGCTACACGATTACATTTTGAAATACACGATTTAAAATGGATTTACACGATTACAATTGAAATGAATATACACGATTACAAATTTTGAGAGATTTTCTTAGCTTTATATTGTATAATATTCTATGAATACGATCATAGGAGGACGGTTATGTATAAAGATAGTATATGGGCGAAAAAACTTATAGAAGAGCAAAGAGAAGATGGGGGTTGGAGTTATTTCCATTCATTAAGTGAACCCAAAAAGTATCCACACACTACAGAGCAAGCATTGCGCAGATTAGAAATACTAGGATATACTATTGAGGATAAACCGATTAAGAAAGCTGTAGATTACCTAGAAAAGTGTTTGCTTCGAGAATGGGATATTCCTGACTATAAAGAAAAACACAGACATTGGGAAGACTTTGTAGATCTTATGCTTGCTACCTGGATTCTACGTTTTGATGAAACGAATACTCATGCACTAAAGATAAGAGATAAATGGATAACAATCACTCAGTATACGTTTAAATCAGGAAAGTACAATCTAGATGATTTTATTGTAATTTGTAAGGAAGTTTTTGGTTTCTATGAAAAAAAGCCATTGATCTCTGCAATGTCTAGATTCTATAATTTATCTCTTTTAGCTAATCAGCTTGATTTAAAGACAGAAAATGTATTCTTTGATTATGTTTTGAATAATGAAGGTGGGGTCTATTATGTAAACACATCAAAGCTTCTTGACACACCTAATGAATTTGCACATAAGAATGCAAGCAAATATTTAGGTGCGGTAGAGATGTTAATGAAATACGATAGACAAAAACATAAACTGCAATTTGTTAAAGATTGGCTACTAGATAATCAAATAGAGGAAGGTAAATGGGATTTAGGAAAAAAAGTAAAGGATGGAATATATTTTCCGCTATCAAACGATTGGAGAAAAAATGAAAATCGAATCAAAGACTGTACATATAGAGTAAATAGAATTTTGAAGGAACTGTGACTAAAAGTATTTGAGATGATTAACACGTATTAATGGATTGGGGTTCGATACCTCACATTAAGCAGAAAGTGGAATACCCTATTTTGACACATAAAAATTACTACTAAAATAAAACCTCTAAACAAAGCCATAATTTAGGGGTGTAATTTTTTAGGGTGGGGGTGTAAAAATTTCTGCTAGGGGTGTAAAATTGTATCAAAATAGGTCATTCAACCCATATTTAAAAAGTCGACATTTTGTATCCAATACAAGATGTCTTTTTTATGTTTTCCCCTCTATAGGCAGGTTTCGGGGATTTTTAATCGTTTAGAAAAAAGTCGACAATGTCGAGTAAACCATTTCAAATGTCGACATAATAAGATATAATATAGATAAAGAGGGTGAAATCATGAACTATACGCAAACATTAAGAGAGTTTTGTAGCCAAAATCAAGGACATATATTTGATGTTCAGTATGAACAAAATCATCGATTCTCATTGGTTCCATATAAGACGTTACTTAAAATACTAAACAGATTAGAAAAAGAGGAAATTGTTTCTAGTATTGCCAAAGGTGTATATATTGTTAATTCTGATCAAGAGATAGATATTTATCAAGCAATTAAAGAATACTACGTGGATCGTTTTAGTGGGATGATGATTGGTAAAGAGTTGTACAATTATTATGATATCGGTGATTTAGATGAGGATACTATAGAAATCTACACAAATAGAATTATCTCTAACAACAAAACAATCGGGAAATATCACTTAATTAAATTTGATACGTACTTTTATGATGAAATAGTTAATCTTGTTACTACGTTAGAATTAATAGAAAAGGTTAGTTCAATTAAAGATATCAACTATATTCGTTATAATGAAGAAAAAGAGTTTGGAGCAACATCTTATACTGATGAAATTTTCAAAGTGATCATTACTCACCACAAGTATAAGTATTCAACCATAGCCACTCTTGATGGTTTATTAAGTAAGCTATCTATTGAAAACAACGCATTACTTATATATAAAGATAACTACTTGAATGCACTTTAGAAACAATGAAACAGACTTCTGGAATTGGTGCAGACATTATTTAAGACGAGCCAAATCTGTCATCAAAGCATATGATAGTATCGATAGTACAAGTTACCGTATTAAAAACATCAAAAAATACAAAGAAGCAAAAGAAATCCTAGAACAATACGAAATATTGAAATATTCACTTTCTGAAGAACAAAATCAATTATTAGAAAAATCCTTAATTAATAATAAGGAACTTAAATATAATTTTAAAACATTTAATAACTTACATGAAATCATGAGAAATTGGAGTCGAATCTGTTTTCCAAAACACAAGTTAAAACTCAAATCCATTGATAAAGTAGAAATTGGTAAATCGATAAAAGAGCAAAGACTATATCATGATATGTCATTAAAGTTTGTGGCTGATTTATTACACATTAGTGAAGCTACACTGAAAAGTTATGAGATGGGAACTAGATTAGTTAGGCTTGATGTAATCTATCAATTATCACAGATATATAATACTAGTATTGATGACATTATACAGAGTAATGCATAAATCTACAGATATAAGATAACAAATTTTGATACAAAATATGTACGGCTTTACGCAAATTTACTTTTATATTACAGCATAGAATCATTATTTTTATAAGCTAAGTAGACATAGAATAGGGGTAAAAAATGAGCTTTTTGACAAATATAACGAACTGTTATATAATAAATTTGAAATCGAAACATTTTTTGAATAAGTTGAATCTATAGCTCTACATTAAAATGATTTTTTCAAGTCAAACACCATTCAAGAAAGAACAATAGAAGCATCATAAAAGCTATACGCTTGAAGTGATTGAAATATAGAATGTAAATATTGCTTCATATTTGATATCTTGATGTGAACATAACAACCGATGAAGCCAAGTGTTTCATCGGTTTTTAATTTCAGAATTTCCTTAAGTTGAAAAGTTCATAGTTTATCCTATGAAATCTCGAGAAACCTTACTGAGATTAGAATTCGACTATTGCAGATTGAAGAGAAATGAGACTTGTTAAGAAATACTTCATGTGTTAATAGCTTACGAGGGTAACCTACAGATTAGGGTGTGAAAATGATTACAATAGTCTTAGATATATATAATAAAAATATTGTTAAGGAGGGAATGAAATGAAAGGCAAAACATTTATTAGTAAGATTCTATTGCTTTTGACAATTACTATTTTTAGTTTTTCATTCAGCGCTATTTTTGCCCAAAGCACCAACGAATTATTGATTAAAGCTGGAAGAGAGTTGTATCAGAAAATTGAAAGTCTTGATGACAATGAAAAGATTGACATTTTTATATGGAAAGTCTCAATAAATGATGAGGAGTATAAAGATGAATTATTGAGGTTGGGATTCGATGAAGATATTTACGGAAATGAGGATATCTTTCAGTCAGAAATCGCTTCAAAATTACAGAAAACAAATCAAATAGACAGAATCAAGGAAATACGTAAAGGATACAAGATTGCTAGACTTCAAGCAATTAAAAATGTGACTATTGCAACTAACACAAAATTCCTAAACGATTATGCAATTGATTTTGACGATGTGATATATTTTAGCAACTACACCTCAACTGTTATCATTTCTATTACAAAAGAGAAAGTTCATTTGATTATTTCAGATCAGAGAGTACTTGGCATATCTTTATATGAAGAAATTCCAATCAACAATCAACTTTTTATTTCGGTGGATCAGGTTAATGCAGGATATGGCACTGTTCAAAACCCGGGATTAAAGAATGTTTCTCAAGGCGGTTATGATGGAACCGGAGTAACTATTGGGATAATTGAAGCAGAAAGCGGAAGGTTTGATCCGGATGCACCACAATTGAGCTCTATGGTTTCGAGTGGACAACTTGAATTCATTGAAGTTCAAGGTGTTAGTGAAAGAATCAGCGACCATGCTACTCATGTTACGAATATTATTGCAGGTCAGAGTTATACTTATTCTGGGAATACATATGAAGGAATCGCAACGGGGGCCCAAATATATCAGTCGGCAGTAGTAGATTTTGATGATATCTATACTGCTTTTAGCCAGTTTGCAGATTTAGGAGTAGACGTCATTAATAGCAGTTTAGGAGCTGAAACAACAGGATATACATCTTATGATCAAGAAATCGATAATCTTATATATACAACAAAAATACTATTCGTAAATTCTTCTGGAAACTTTAATTTTGATTTCCTAAATCCAAGTTGGGATGTGCGGTCACCAGGAAGAGCGTATAATGCTATAACAGTTGGTAATACGGCTACGAAAAGTAATAGCACTACATCGGAAAGTATGCCATACGATATGCATTGGACTTCTTGTTACCAAGTAAACAGTTATATGTCAAATAAACCAGAATTGACTGCACCAGGAACAAATATTAGTAGTATTATTACATCCGGAGAATATACCAATTCAGGAACAAGCTTTTCAGCTCCACATGTTACTGGTGTTGTTGCTCAGTTGATTGAAAAGTATGGATCTTCAGTAAATACAAATAATTATGTGACTTATTTCAAAGGACGTCTAATGTTAGGAGCTCAAGCCTCATTGGTAGATGACAGTTCACATAGGACTGGCGATAGTGCAATATTCTATAATCATCAAGGAGCTGGATTTCTTGATGCAACAAATAGCGCTAAATCAATAGCAGGCTGGAATAAATATGTTAGGCTGAGTACTCTCAGTTCAAATTACTATGTATATATATTTACTCCCCCAATGGATTTTTCAATTAGAGCAGTGTTGATATTTGAGAAACCTGAGAATTCGCAGATAACAAGCAATTATGGCAATAATCTTAACCTCTATCTTCAGAGTCCTGGAGGAACTGTATTTAGTTCTTCAACATCCTCCACAAATATATTCGAAATGCTGGAATACACAATTCCTGCGAATCAAGATATTTTGCTTAGAGTTAATAGAGCTGCCTATATTAGTTCATCATTATATATTTCGATAAGTTGTTTCTGGATGGGGGTATAATCCATGAAAAAAGTAATTATTATTGTACTTATCTTAATTGGTATATCAATGTCAGCTTGTGTTTCGACAACAGAAGAGCCAACAACAGAAATTCCAACGACAACTGAAGATCCAACAACTGAAGAACCAATAAACACGTCATTTGTGCCAGTTGATAGTGCTACTATCCAAACAGACCAGGTAACCTTTAATGTTCAGATAAACACTATAACAATTGATGATTCTAATCCTGTAGTTACTGTTGTTGTTGAAATTACTGCCAAAATCACCATTGATCAGGAATTGGGTACTTCTTCATACGGAGATGAAGGGATTATCGGAATCAGAATAGTATCAATAGATAATGAAGAGATCTCACTTTTCAGTGAATTCTATGATATTCCGGTTACTACCGATCTTTACAACGTCCATCTTGACGAGAATGATATACTTACCAGAAGTATGAAATTTGCCAGAATGCCATTTCATGGTGGGTATGGTGGAGAAGAACCAAGGCCAGCAGGAACATATAAAATACAGGTTGTGTTATACACTCCTGAAATGGTTTGGATAGATACCGGATTGTTTATAGAAGTTTCGTGATATTTATATGGAAGAATAGAAATGTAGGGGTGCGTAAATTTACTCAAGGGTGCGTAAATGTATCAAAATAGGTCATACATCCCA
>JAVEQW010000001.1:20293-108924 GCA_034007385.1 Candidatus Izemoplasmatales bacterium | reverse complement strand
AACCTCAATAGTTTTGCTTGCGTATTTTTCCGTCACGTTTATGAATAACAATTGTAGTATCTTGATTCAATGCCTTGATTGTTGCCCAAGCAATTGCTTCAGCTTGTGTTTCAAGCACTCTAAGAGTTTTGTCTGACCCTTCTCTTTTAACATACCATTTATTATCATCCTTACGGTATAAAACGTGATATTTCCCTAATTCCTTAGTTTCTTCATTGCTTTCTTCCACTTTTTGTTTTTCTAAGCGTTTCTGTTCTTTTTTGTCTTCCATATCCTGTTCAAGAACTTCCAAGGAATCTTCAGGAATCAACATTTTTTCTTCTTCAACTGATAATTCTTGTGGTATGTCGATATCGTCAACTTCAACTTCTTTAGGATCGATATGAGGAGGAATAACAACTTCAGGCTTATCCTCACTACTCTCTTCAACATTCTCAACTAATTTTTCTTCAGTTGCAGCTTCAAGCTCTTCAGCTACTTGTTCATCCACTTCAACTTCTTTATAATCAACTTCTTTATCTTGTGCCTTTATAATCGGTTTTATCTGAACAGAATCTTCAATAACTTCATCAGGATCTTGCTCGAGCTTCTTAACACCGATTTCAATTTTACCCGACTTATGTCTTGGCACGTAAAAAATAAAATAAACGATAACAATTGCTAGTATAATACCTCCAAAAATTATTAACGTAGGTAATATTTGATCAATAAATGCTAAAAACATAACTCTCCTCCTAGAATAATTTCAGTTGTGTAAAGGCGTCATCTCTATAAATATCGATAATATCCTTCATCGCATATTTTATCTTGCTCTTCTTGCTATTGAAGACTAGAATCTTTTTCAATTCACTAAGATTATCGCTTTCCCAACTGTTTTTTTGTCCGAATTTATCAAACATGAAATTCTTGAGTTCCGGTTTCTCTGTTTCTATTATATCATAAAAGTTTTTTAATTTGTAACTATCGAAGTAAAGTGTAAAACTTGGATAGATAAAATCTACATTTAAACCATTTGCTTTTTCAATAATTTTTTCCAATTGTTCAAGGGAATCATTAACTCGTGGAATCAAAGGCTTAAAGATAACTCCAGTATTTAATCCAGCATCTTTTAGCTTGTGTATTATCTTGCTCATCGAGTCCATGTTACAACTTTTATCAAAAAAAGAAACGTCTATATGCGAATATGAATGGATAGGAATACCTATCATCAACGGCAGCTTCTTAGAAAATTCTTTTAACATATCAATATCGTTAAGTATTTTCTCTGAGTTTGTTTCGATAAACAAACCTAATCCTCTAAACTGAAGGTCTTTTAAGATAAAAGCAATCGAATCCAAATCATCATAGATATCCGGATTTTGAAAGAAGCCGATTATCTTATTAGGTTCTATATCAAATAACGCGTTCTTAAACATCTGATATTTTACCTGGTTGAACTTGACAAGTTCATGGTGGTAAATCATCAAACTATCGATTGAACTGGCAAAATACTTAAAACTAGGTTTTGAACCGTCATAAACATTAGCAAAATAATCAACGCCAAAGAATTTAGTTCGATTTTTATTTGGAGTTATAACTTTAAAATTATTCATCATAATCTTTTTAGAAACGCCATAAAACTATCATCATAACCACAAAAAAAATGATCATCCAATAATTGCAAATGTTAAAACTAATCTTTCTTTTACTCTCCTGCGTCTCTATTCCTTTCATAATATTTTTTACTTCTTCAGAGCTTAAGTTCTGAAGTTTAAGGAAAAACCTAGACTTTTTATTATATGAATATTTTTCATAACAAACACCATTTAACTTAAGATAATACTTAATTCTGTAATATGTCCTTGTATCAGCGTTTAATATGAAGAAATATCTAATTTTCTTCTCCCTAAAATAAAGTTGAAGACCTGTAAGAACAGTGGTTAAACTGCCTAGTAAAATAACAAACAAAGTATTATACTCAACGTCAATGTAAAAAATTAAGACGATTAATCCTAAAAATAATAAGATGAAAAAGAATAAATCATTGTATACATGAAATTTTAAAATACTATTGACCACCAAATAAAGAATTGCGGCGGATATAACGATTTTGACTACTAAATTAAAATCTGGCATAAAAATTTTCCTCCTATTCTTTAAACAAATGGTTTTACAAGAGCCATCAGCTCATTGATGCTTAGTTCTTCAGTTACCTTTAAAACTGGACATTTTACTCCTTCAAGCCATAACAAGTGTTGTTTTCTTGATCTGATATACTCAGGATTTGTCTCGTAATTGCTGACCCATTCCAAAAAGTCAAGATGCTTTTGGTATAAATCGCCACCAGGCATTACTCTTTCACCGAATCTTTCTCTTTCTCTTTTTTCGATTCGTTTGATTCTCGTTTCAATATCTAAGTTAATAAAAACAAAAAGATTGATTTTATCTTTTATGTCATCGCCAAATCCAACTAAAGAACCCGAAATAACAACTCTTTCTTGATTTTGTAATTCATTGATAATGCATTTTCTAGCTTCTAAATCGCTTCTTCTAATCGTGAATGGAGGGTCAGTCTTTTCCCACAACATATCATCAACGTCAATATGATAATAATCATATCTAGAAGCTATTTGGTTAGCGAGCGTAGTGGAACCGGAGCCGCTAGAACCAAAAATATTAATTATCTTCTCCATAATTATGATACCTATTTAGCGAACATGATTTTTTCAGAATTAAACATTTTATTCAACACAGCCACAAAGATAGTCAGATAAACTATATTTGTTGCAACAGTAACTAAAGTGAAAACTAATGCGTCAGGTGAGAATGTCATGATTGCTCTTAAACTCTCTACGCTATTTAAAATCGGTAATAAGAAACGATAGATGCTTGGATCTTGATTAGAACCGAAAGAACTTGTGATTGAAACTAAAATTGTCAAAATATATACCGGAGTGATATAAGACCCTGCTTCCTTAACACTCTTAGCAAAAGCCGATAGAATTGAAATAATACCGATAATTACAAAAATTGTGGAGAATAATACCAAGAAGATTAACAAATAATCATTGAAGCCATAGATAGCCATGTTGGCATCGGCTTGATTGATTAGTTTTGGTAAAGAAAGAATAATACCTAAAAACGAGGAAACGGCTGATAATAGGGATAGAACTGATAAACTTAATATCTTACCCATTGCCAGTTCTCTTCTTTTTATCGGCGTGATGAGAATAGTCGCTATCGTTCCTCTTTCCTTTTCTCCAGCTATGGCTTCCGGTCCGATACTCATCGCTCCTGAGAATAAAAACATAATAATTAGCATTGGCATCAATTGACTTAAAACCGTACCCATAAGTTGGTTCTCATCAAGTTCGGTTTGACCTTGATTGATATAGAAATAAGTTGTATCTCCATGGAGGTTATAACTTAAAGTTTCTTGATAAGCAATCAAATAATTCAGAAAACGATTATTGACGTTACTAGACTCCAAACGATTAGGATTAGAATAAACCTGAACAACCGGTTTATCATCAGTTCCGTCATAATCATTTAAACCTTCTGGAAAGACAATGACCATCGTCCATTCTTCATTATCGATTTTTTCTTTATATAAATCAACCTCAGTTAAATCAATCTCCTTAATATTTAAAAGACTCATATCTTCAGTCAACTCATAGATGTTCCTAAAATCTTCCTCCGGATTAACGATTGCAATATCACTGACAACTTCCGTTTGATTATTAATCATTGTTCCCATAACGCTATAAATCATATAGATCAAAAGACCTGGCAATAATATAACCATCAGAACCAATCTTCTGTCTTTTATAACACGATCCCATTCTTTTTTGAAAATAGTTAAGATGTTTTTCATAAATTGCCTTCCATTTCCGCCAAAGCAAAGAATTTATCTTCTAAACTTTGGTCCTTAGTCAAGTTTTCAACTGTATCAGTCAATTTAAGTTTTCCGTTCAAGATAATTCCAACACGGTCGCAAATCTTCTCAACCAAAGAAAAGATATGAGTAGAAACGATTATCGTCTTACCATTTGCTTTTAACTCCAATAAGAAGTCAGTTACTACTTTAGCCGTTAAAACATCCAAACCGTTAGTCGGTTCGTCAAAAATGATAATATCAGGATCATGAACAATTGATATTACTAACTGTACCTTTTGTTTCATACCGGTAGAAAGTTCAGCTACCTTAACTTCTTTAAAATCATCAATCCCAAACTTCTTGAACATTTTGTTTTTTCTTTCATTAGCAACTTCTTCTTTGATATTATGCAACTTAGAAAAGAAGTCATACAGATAATTTGGTGTAAAAAAATCTTCTAACTTCAAATCGCTAGTTAAAAAACCGATTTTACCTCTAACGATATTCGGGTCATTCTTAACGCTATGCTCATTGATAAAGATATCGCCTTTATCAGGTTTTATTAACGTTGATATACATCTAAGAGTTGTGGTTTTTCCAGCGCCATTCGGTCCTAAAAGCCCGTAGATTTCGCCCTTGTATGCAACAAAACTTAAATCGTCGACTGCAGTTTTAAACTTATTTGTAGTTTTGTCGATTCGCATTTGTTTCTTTGATAATGTAAAAGTTTTAGAGATATTCTCGACTCTAATTGTTTCTAGCATATTTACCCCTTAATTTTTAGACATTCTTACTCTATTATAATATATCAAAAAACTAGCTTATTTGCAAACCTAAACAAAGAAAAAAAGTCTATTTCTAGACTTTAATTTCACTTTTGTAAAATATCTTATTTGTTTAAAGCTTTTTCAGCTTGTTTACAAAGATTAGCAAAACCTTTTGGATCTGAGATAGCGATATCAGCTAAAACCTTACGGTTAACTTCGATATTAGCCAACTTCAAACCATTGATTAATCTTGAGTAACTCATATCATTTAATCTAGCAGCTGCATTGATTCTAGTAATCCATAATTTACGGAAATCTCTTTTTCTTCTTCTACGGTCTCTATAAGCATATTTAAATGAATGCATTACTTGTTCTTTAGCAGTTTTAAATAAAACATGCTTTGAACCGAAGTAACCTTTTGCTAATTTAATAATCTTTTTACGTCTGTTTCTAGTAACGAAACTACCTTTAACTCTTGGCATCTTTCCTCATCCTTCCCTTCTCTTACAAGTATGGAACCATATGTTTGATTCTTTTTTCGTCTGATTTTGAAACGATTTCTACATTTCTAGATTGACGATTTTGTTTTGGTGATTTATGGCTCATCAAATGGCCTTGAAAAGTTGACGGTCTAGATAGTTTTCCAGAGCCAGTTCTTTTTAATCTTTTCTTTGTTCCTGAATGTGATTTCATTTTTGGCATAATTAACTCTCTCCTTTAGTCTTATTTTTTTACTGGTGTTAATAACATTGACAGAAATCTTCCATCGTGGCTAATTTTATTTTCTAACTCGCCTACTTCGGTTAAACCTTCCGAAAAGCGTGTCAAAACGTTCTTACCTTGTTCAATCAAAGCAGAATTAGCTCTGTATGGTAAACGTACAGATACTTTCAATTTATTCTCTTTAGAAAGGAATTTTTGAGCATTTTTAAGCTTTGTCTCAAAGTCATGAGTATCGATAACAGCTGTCATTCTAATCTCTTTGAGTTCAACAACTTTTTGATGCTTCTTCGCTTCTCTAGCTTTTCTTTGTTGTTCATAGCGGAATTTGCTGTAATCCATCAGTTTACATACTGGTGGCTTAGCGTTTGGCGCTACGCAAACCAAATCATAACCCTTTTCCTTAGCAATTCTATTGGCTTCAGCAGCGGTTTTTTCTCCAAACTGGAATCCATCTGCACCAATTACTAAAACAGTTTTAAAACGAATTTCTTCATTGATCAAGTTAGTATCTTTCTTTACCGGTTTTTGATTGTTATATAAAATATTAAAACACCTCCAAGGTATAAAAAAATGAGTACCAATAGGTACCCACTTCGCATGTAATAGTAATTATCATAAGCATTGACCTATTGACTAAATCAATCAGGTGAAGAGTGGGTACTCTTACTTTCTTTTTTAAACCGTTATGATTATAATACATTTCCTAGCTAATGTCAACTATTATTTCTTATTCTTTTTAACTGTTTTTCTAATATAGTTTTCCTTGTTAACTTGATAAGCTCTTGCAATCGCTAGTGAGCCCTTAGGGACGTTCTTATCAAGAGTAGATCCAGCAGCTATCATGGCGTTGTCATCGATAATAATCGGTGCGATCAAATTAGAATTACAGCCAACGAAAACGTCGTTGCCAATAATCGTTTTGTACTTATTGACACCATCATAATTTACCGTAATCGATCCACAACCGAAGTTAACGTTATCACCGATTTCCGCATCACCGATATAAGCTAAATGCGAAGCTTTGAACTCGTTCCCAGTAACTGATTTCTTTACTTCCACAAAGTTGCCTATCCGGTTGTTTTCACCGATAACCGCACCATCTCTTAAGTGGGCAAATGGACCGACTTTAGCGTTATTCTTAATTTCAGAATTATAAACCAACGAGTGTTTGCAAGTCACTCCTTCACCAATAACAGAATTATGAATTTCCGTATTTGGTCCGATTGTTGAAGATTTTCTAATGATTGAGTTACCTGTGATATAAGTATTTGGATGAATTGTCACGTTTTCTTCAATCACAACATTTTGTCCGATCGTAATCGTATCAGGGTTAATCATCGCAACGCCACTAATCATTAATTCTTTATTGATATTGTATCTAAGAATATTTTCCGCTTTACTTAATGTGTATAAATCATTTACTCCCATCGCTTTATCTGAATTTTTTAACAGATAAGTTCCGACTAAGCGCAAATCATCCTTCATAATCTTAACGATATCTGTTAGATAATACTCATTTTTAGCGTTCTTATTCTTAATCTTTTTTAAAGCCGGTATAAGAAATTTATTGTCAACTATATAAATACCGGTATTGATTTCCTTTATTTTCTTTTCTTGTCTAGTCGCATCATTTTCTTCTACGATAGAATTTAAATAGCCAGCTTCATCTCTAATGATCCTTCCATAACCGAAAGGTTCATCAACTATAGTGCTCACTACGGTTAAATCATGACGAAACTCACTGTGTTCTTCTATAGCTTCCTTGATAACTGAAGCGTCGATTAAAGGCATGTCTCCAGGCAGGATAATTGTATAACCTTCCATATCCTTAATCAAATCTTGTGCCGACAACACTGCATGTCCAGTTCCTAATTGTTCTTCTTGGACAGCGTATTTTACAGTCGAGTTAAGTATTTCTTGCAATACTTCCTTTTTATGTCCAACTACAGTAATCAATTCATCAATTACAGTTGATTTATAAAGATGTTCGACGATATAAGCTATCATCGGTTTTTTTAGCAACGGATAAGCACACTTAGGTAAATCTGTCTTCATTCTTGTTCCCTTACCAGCGGCTAGAATAATTGCATATCTTTTCATAGACTCTCCCTAAAATATTATCTTTTGGATTCAATTAGATTAACTAAATCAGAACTAATGGTTTTGACTAATTCTTCAGTTTTTGCGGATACTGATACTCTTATTAAAGGTTCAGTTCCGCTAGCTCTAACTAATACTTTTCCATCAGAACCTAACATAGTCTTATATTTTTCAACGGTTTGGATTACTTCTTCATCATTAACTAAATTCTTATCGATATTCTTGATGTTGATTAAGATATCAGGGTAATAAGTAACTTCCTTCTTTAAAACTGAAAGTTTTATTTGAAAATGATTCAATACTTTCAAAATAAACCAAGCATTCAAAACGCCATCACCAGTTTTAAATAAATGCTTGTTGATGATATGACCAGAGTTTTCACCACCTAATACGCCTTGTTCTTCATCTAAAGCTTTAAAAATATACTTATCGCCAACTTCGGTTTGAATTACTCTGATGCCTAAATCATTGAGCGCTCTTATTATACCCAAATTACTCATTTTTGACAATACAACAACATCATTGTTTAAAAGATTGTGATGTTTCAAGTATTTTGCCATAATATATATCAATAAATCCCCGTCGATAATTTCACCTAAATCGTCAACTACCAAGACTCTGTCACCATCACCATCAAAAGCAAATCCTAAATCAAGCTGATTTTGAATAACTAATTCTTGTAGTGCTTCAAGATGAGTTGAACCACAGTTTAAATTGATGTTTAAGCCATCTGGTTTATCACCGATAACAAAAGCTTTACCAACATATCTTGCTAAAGCTTTCAATGCTGATGTCGTAGTAGCTCCATTAGCTAAATCTAAACCCACATTTATATTCATTGTAGTATCAAAATCTTTAAAATTTTCAAAATACAAATCAATGATTTTTGAATCTTCGAACTCATTACCAGGTGTTTCGTTTGCTAAATCGAGATCATTATCAATAACCTCTTCTATCAAGAGTTCCATAGCATCGCTTGATTTTTCTCCACGATTGAAGATTTTTATCCCATTGTCATGATAAGGATTATGACTAGCAGTCACCATTACACCGATACAATCATTCTTTACTGATGCGAAAGCCAATAAAGGTGTCGCATAGACACCTAAATTACAAACATCAATCCCGGCCAATAGAGCACCTTTTTTTATATTTTCAACTATCATCGTTCCAGAAATTCTCGTATCTCTTGCAATGTAGATTTTCTTGCTGATAGATTTAAAATGATTTAAGCTTTTACCAATTCTAAAGCTCATTTCTTCAGTGATAAATGTATAAGCTTTACCTCTTATCCCGTCGGTCCCAAAATATTTCACTAAAATCCACCTACTCTACAGTAACTGATTTAGCTAAATTTCTTGGTTTATCGATGTCAAGATTTAATTCTTTAGCTTTATAATAAGCAATCAACTGAGTTGGGACAACACTGATAAGTGGCGCTAACATCGGATGAACATCGGAAAGAATGATGTCATCTGAGTTGTCCGCAACGCTCTCAAGGGAAATAATTAAAGTTACTGCTCCTCTAGCCTTAACCTCATGAACATTACTTCTAGTATTATGGGCTGTTGTTTTTTGAGTGATTATGGCGATTACTGGAACATCCTTTTCGATTAAGGCAATTGTTCCATGTTTCAATTCGCCAGCTGCGAAGCCTTCGGTTTGGATATAAGAAATTTCTTTTAACTTTAAAGCAGCTTCTAAGGACGTATAGAAATCAATGCCTCTACCAATATAGAAACAATTGCGTTTCTTTAATTTCTTTGCAACTAAACTTTCAATATATTCCTTTTGATCAATTAGACTTTCCATCGCAATCGATACTTTAGAAAGTTCAAAACTTAAGTCGAAAGTTTTTTCTTGACTTAAACAATATGCAAGAATTCCTAAGACAGTTACTTGAGCAACATAAGCCTTAGTAGAAGCTACTGCTATTTCCGGTCCAGCATAAATTTCCAAGGCTCTATCCGCTTCTCTTGCTAATGTAGAGGTAATTACGTTTGTGATTGTCAAACTAGGATACCCCATCCGTTTTATATTAACCAAACAAGCTCTTAAATCAGCGGTTTCACCGCTTTGAGAAATCAAGATAAAGATACCGTCTGAATCCAATAACGGCTGGTTATATGCGAACTCACTAGCTATAAAAACCTCTGTAGGTATCTTGGTTAGATTCTCAAAATAATACTTACCAATAAAACCAGCATGCATTGAAGTTCCAGCTGCGATTATATATATTCTCTTCTTGTTTTTAAATAATTTTTCGATATTCTCTTCTATTTCTAATTTGCCGTTAATCATGTATTTTGCTAGTATTCTTCGGATAACAGCTGGTTGTTCAGAGATTTCTTTCAGCATGAAATGATCATACCCACCCTTATCAATTTCATTATCAGCCAAATCCATTTTATGTTGAACAAGATTTACTTTCTTACCGATAATATCATATGCTTCAAAACTAGGTTTACCATTTTTCTTCGCAACGATAAAAGTCTTATCTTCAATCAAATAGTAATTTTCAGAATTGCCGACTAAAGCCATAAGATCAGATCCGAAAGTAATACCTTTTTCGCTAGAACCAATCAAAAGTGGACTCTTATTCTTAGCTGCGTAAATTGTATCAACACGTTCATTGTCCATAATCAGTAATGCATAAGATCCTTCCAATAAAGATAACGTCTTTCTTATCGCTTCTTCAGCGGACATTCTTTGGGAAAACTTCTCAATTAAATTAGCAATTACCTCCGTATCAGTCTCACTAATCAACTTTACGCCTTCAAGGTATCTTGCGATCAACTCCAGATAATTGTCGATTACACCATTATGAACGACTATAAAACGCTTAGAACTTGAGGAATGAGGATGAGAATTTACTTGATTAGGTTCACCATGAGTCGCCCATCTAGTATGTCCTATCCCAACTAAGTTATCAACGTTATAATCAAAACTATTTATTAATAAATCAACCCTTCCAACGGTCTTATATGTAGTAAAATCAGATTTTTTCGACTCCAAGAAACTGATACCGCAAGAATCATAACCACGATACTCTAATTTTTTAAGTCCATTTAATATTACATCAGTAGCTTTTAAATCACCAATATAACCAACTATTCCGCACATAAATTCCCCTCCTAGATAAAAAATATTATAGCAAAAAAAATGAACAATTTCAATTCAATTATTTGCGCATATTAAAATAAGAAGGAAAACAGTTAATAATCTTTAATAGTGCTTATGATAATGCAAAAAAGAAACATACCTATAAAAATCAGTATATAAAAATTTATATCCTGATAATAAGAAATATGACCTTTAACAATGAAACTAGGGAAAATCTTTAATAAAACCTCCTGAACTTCACTCTTAAGTTCAGAGAAATCATAGATGGTTTTCAAGTACCAAAAGACAAAAAACGGAATTGATACTACAATGAAATGATTAATCAAAACCAACAAAGTCATTGTAAACATCGAAAAAAAGACACTTATGAAAAATACCGCAAAAAGGGCATTTACAACCAAATCTCGGTCTAAGCGATAAGGTGTAAACCCTCTAGCGAACAAAAACATGAACATGCCGACAAGACTAATAAACAAAAAAGAGAAAAAGATCGAAATAATGATTCTAGCAAAAAAGTAGATGAAACGTTCATAATAAGAATTACATGTATAACAAATCAAATAATCATTATTCTTTGAACCTAAAACTCCAGCCACAAACACCGAAACGACTACACTAACAATCTCAATTATCAATAAGCTCTGAAACATATAATCAAATCTGTAATCAATAATGAACCCATCAATAAAATTGTAGCCTAGATCAATATTGGAACTTATAATAATACCTGATAAAGTGCCGATTATTATCGCTAAGAGCGAAAAAACAAATACTTTTGAGAAAAGATAATTAAACTGAAATCTTAAATTATTTATCATTTAATCGTTCCGTTTTCCAGTTCAATAACCCGCTTCAAGCGGGTTTTGAACTTATTGGGATTATGAGTTGAAATAATTACCAAGTGATCCTTTGCCAATCTGGTTAAGTACCCTATAAGTTTCTTCTCACTATCAAAATCTAATGCTGTTAAAGGTTCGTCAAGCAAGATAATCTTAGGTTCGTTAATTAAAGCTTGAATCAAGTTAATCTTTTGTTTCATCCCATTACTTAAGGTTTTTATTGTTTTAAATCGATGCTTTTCTAAATTGAAGAAACGATAGTAATCATTAGTATTCTCTCTAATCTCAAATCGATTAACCCCCTTAATTCTACCAATATTATATAAGAATTCATCTACAGTCATAAAATCCGGCATAATATAATTTTCCGGAGCATATCCAATCTTAAATCTTCTTCTCTCAATATCGCCATGATATCTAACTAACTTCATAATGCATTTCAATAATGTTGATTTTCCGGAACCATTCTTTCCCACAACAAGATTGATGTATCCACTAGATAATTCGAGATTTAAGTTGAATATCCCCTTATTCTTACCGTACTCCTTAGTCAGATTCTTGATATTGATAGATATAGGTGTTGATATTTCCCACATATTCATCAAAATTCACCATCTCATTCAAGAATAAATAATCATCAATATAAAGTTCATATAATGCATTGTTATATTGATACTCTATTACAATTGGAAATCTAAAAATCTTGTCAAACCCACCAATATATACAATCGGAATAACATAATAACCATTTTCATTAATAACAAAAACTTCTTTTTCTACTTCCATATCTAAATAGTTATCGATAATGTCACTTACAAATCCAGTTGGTTTTTCTTCAGCAAAGTAGTAATTTTTGCTACTGAATCTAAATTTATGATTATTGCTTGTAACATCAATAATTTCGATATCTTGATTTGTAAGATTATTAAATCTAATTACTACTGCACCAACATACTCCTGCTCATCAACTATTTCTGTTAAGCATGATAAACTTACATAATCTAAATAATTATCTATTTCAATTTCCTTAAAAGTTAGATATAAGTCTCCTATTGATACTTCTATTGTTTCGCTATTGATATAGTTGATATTAAGCATTGCGTTCTCTATCGTTAAATCTAAACCAACTAAACTTACTTCAGAAAATCCTACTTCGATAATAAATTGATAGTATAGATTATCTTGATATTTAATATTGTTTTCTGCCTCGAATAAATCAATCAAGCTTACTGATACTTCCATATCATCATTGCTTATTGCCACGCTTGTAATATTACTCTTATCGATCAGAAAGTTTTGATTGTTATCGATAAAAATACTAAAACTAAGCGTTTCCTCACTGCTCATCATTCTTGAATAGTCCATATCTACAGTAAAGTAATTTATTCTTTCACTTTTTTCTTCGAGAAAAATCAATAACAAAGCTCCTACTATCATATAAGCAACTATCAAGATAAAAATTAATCGTTTCATCTAGATTCTATCCTTCACGATTTCATAATATTCGGTCTTTACAGTAAATGTTTCCCAACCTCCGCTTTTGGTATTTATCCAAAATAAAAAATATTTTCCAACACCATTATTAATCTCACCGGTACCTTTGGTTAAGATCTTTACATAGGTTTTAGGATCGACGATAATTTCAAACTCATACTTTTCTTTATTAGTTGTTAGCTTTGAGTAAGAAATGCTAGCTTTGATATCCGCATCTACTTTACCTTTAAACTTCTTGATATCACCTTTCACTTCAAGTTTGATTCCACCGCTCGCAGAAATTTGATAGTTTGTTTCTTCCTTAGTTTCCAAACTGATATTATGCTTTATTGAAGAATAACCGTTATTAGAAATCTTCAACTTAGTTTCAGAAACAAACTCAACATGTTCATTAGCGTGAACAACATTGATTTTCCAACCAATAAACTTCTTTTTCTTAATGTCTTTATAATAATCTTCATAATCTTGTTCGGAATAATCCTTTAACATATATGCATCATCATTATCAAAGACAATTTCTTGATAATTCTTGTAATCCTCTGCTTTTACAATAGTAATAGAAAAACTAATAAAACAGAATAAAATCAAACCAAATACCAATTTTTTCATAAAAAAAACCTCCTCTTTGTTTAAATACTACTTAAGAGGAGATTAATTTCTTTTAATTTAATGCAACTTCTCTGAAATACTTGATTGCGTCATCATAACCCATCTGATATCTTTTCTTAGCCTGATCAAAATCAAAGTTCAATAAACCGCCTAAAGACTTCCAACTTCTTATCTCATGTAAGTTAATGCCAGGGAAACTGTTCTTATTAATAAAAAAGATTCTATGTAGATGAATTACAATAATTGTATCACAACCAGCGTCAACCAATGGTTTTACCGGAACATTGTCATACAACCCGCCGTCGAAGACTTGTTGACCCTTTAAAGATACTGATGGAAACACAAAAGGAATTGAACAAGAAGCTAAAATCTGGGTTGTTATATCACTTTCTTTTTGTTCATGAAGCGGTAAATAAATCACTTGTTTCTCATTCCTGATATAATGCTTAAACGATGCTTTCAAAAGGCCCATAGCCCCTTCGTTATCCATACCTGCTGGAGAAAGTGTGATAAAGACTCGCTTTTCTTTAAGTTTTTCTATATCCAAATTATCATGCAATAACTTTTCTAGAGCCTTAATTTCGTAAATACCCTTATTGACGACATCCATTTTTCTTTCTCTCAATGTTTTAAAAATTGAAGTGTCTTTATTGAAATCACTTGCGGGATAATTAAACCATAAATCTCGCATCTCATCAACGCTCTTGCATGTCAAAAGACTAGCATTTACTGAACCGATAGAGGTACCGCTAATTGCGTATACTTTTTGTAATATTCCCAGTTCTTCCAAAGCTTTCAAAACCCCTACTTGATAAGCCCCTCTAGCCCCTCCGCCAGATAAACATAATCCTAATCTTTTCATTCCAAACCTTCCTAGTACATCATCTTTTTTTGATTCTGATAAACTTCTTTAATCGTTCCTCCGCCTAAACACACCTCATTATCATAGAATACGCAAGCTTGTCCGGGAGTGACAGCTCTTATTGGTTTATTAGTAATAACTTCTATTAAACTTTCATCGATCCATTGGATTAAACACACCTGATCTTCTTGACGGTATCTAAACTTAGCTTTACATTCAAACGTACCTTCAAAGCGCTTTTTAGATATCCAGTTTATATCTTCAACAATAATTCTATTGCTAAACAAATAAGGATTATTCAAACCTTGTCCTACTAATAAAACATTTTTATCAATATCCTTACCAACCACAAACCAAGGTGCGTTTTTAAAACGGTTATCACCACCGATATTAAGTCCTTTTCTTTGACCGATTGTATAATACATCAAGCCATCGTGATGGCCTAAAACTTCATCGTTTAGAGTGTGTATTTCGCCTGGTTTAGAGAATATATAATTCTTTAAGAAATTTTTAAAGTCACGTTCTCCGATAAAACAGATACCGGTCGAATCCTTCTTTTTCGCTGTAGGCAAATCGTTTTCAAGCGCAATTTTTCTTACCTCTGATTTATCTAATTCACCAACAGGAAACAAACTTTTACTTAATTGCTCTTGCGTGAGTTGCGATAAAAAATAACTCTGGTCTTTATTGTTATCCTTACCCTTAAGCAAGAAAAACTCACCGTTTTCTTCCTTGACTCTAGCATAATGACCATAAGCAAAATAATCAGCGCCTAAAGACTTAGCTACCTCTTGAAAACCGGCGAATTTAACATACTTATTACATAATATATCAGGATTAGGAGTTCTATTCTTTTTGTATTCATCGATAAAGTAACTAAAGACATAATCCCAATATTCCTTAATAAAATCATGACGATGTAATTTTATACCCAAATGGTTGGCAACCTTCAAAGCATCTTGATAATCTTGTTCCTGAGGACAGATTTCATCATCTAAACTAGGGTTGCCTAAAATATCGTTATTAGCTGCTGAATCCCAATTTCTCATGAAAAGTCCAATCACTTCATATCCTTGCTTTAAAAGCAAATATGCGCTTACTGCACTATCTACTCCACCGCTTAATCCGACAACTACTTTTTTCATGACGACCTCTTGATATCAGAAACAATCTTGAAGTCACTTCGAGGTGATAGCGCAAAATCGAATACTTTCGGTGAATCAGGACTAGCGGTTCTTTTAAACGCTTGTTGGAAGAATCGCTTAAAGAAGTTATCAGTATATTTATCTGCTTCTTCAACATTCAAGTCAAAAGCTACATTAAGCAAATACTTGATTCTATCAGCTGTATCCCCAGCTATCATATAACGATATAGGATAAAATCATTGATATCATACTTTCCAATGATTTCTTCTGTTTCTTGAGAACTCTTTAATTCAGGTGTAATCGGAGTGTCGATAATATCATAAATTATAGATTTTAGCTTAGATTCAGGATACTTGAAATCCGCATAGGATTTAAGCATGTATCTAACAACTGTTTTTGGGATTCCCCCATTAACATTGTACATTGACATTTGATCGCCATTATAAGTAGACCAACCCAAGGCAATTTCCGATAAATCCCCTGTTCCTAAAACCAAACCATTTAACTTGTTGGCTAAGTTCATTAAAACCATTGTTCTAGCTCTTGCTTGCGTGTTTTCATAAGTTGTGTCTTCAACACTCAAGTCATGCTTAATGATTTCAAAATGGTCTAAAATATGCTGCTTCAAGTCAATTTCTTCATAGGTTACACCAAGTAACTTCATTAACTCAATCGCATTCTTATTAGTTCTTTCAGATGTATGTAGACCCGGCAAAGTATAGGCATGGATGTTCAGCTTATCATAACCTAAATACTCAAAAGCCCCAACAGCTGCTAATAGAGCTAAGGTAGAATCTAAACCGCCACTAACCCCAATAACTAGACTTTTAATATTTGTATGGACTAACCTTTTAGCTAAACCGAACTCTTGAATCGAACTGATTCTTTTAAAATTATCTAAATGATTCTTTTTAGGAACGAAAGGTAACTTATCCCAAATTTCTGCAAACTTAAAATTTTCGATCACCGGCAACTCAAAAGCTACCGTTTGATATTTCAAGCGATACTTTAACACTGAATCGCGATAACTTGAATTAATTCTTCTCTCATACTTCAATCTATTTATATCGATGTCTGTTTCCATGATTTCTGTTTCAAGTGAGAAAACATTTTTCTCCTTAATTAATCTTGCATTATTAGCAACGATATTATGTCCGGAAAATACTGTCTCAGAACTTGATTCGCTAGCTCCAGCAGAAACATAGATATAAGCACCGCTATTCTTTCTAGAATGTTCTAAAACGGCGTTTCTTCTCACATGTTCTTTTCCAACGACTTCATTTGAAGCACTAATATTGACGATTACATTAGCCCCGTTAACGCTTAATAAGTTACCAGGAGTTATAGTAGCCCACATATCTTCACATATTTCCACACCAAAGCTAAAATCGCCATCGCTAAAGATAAGATTTCCAAAAGGCACAAATTGGCCTAACAAGTCGATAGCCTGGTAATTATCAATACAATCAAAACCGGAATTAAACCAGCGTTTTTCATAGTATTCCTTAGTATTAGGTAAATAGAACTTTGGAACCACACCCAAAATCTTATTTTCTTGCACTACAATCGCACAATTTAAAACCAATTGATCTAAAATAATCGGACAGCCTAAAACAGCGATTCCCTTAAATGTATTATGTTTTAAGAAATAATCCAATCCACTATAACAATCATCTAAAAGGTTCTTATGAAAAAATAAATCCCCAGCCGAATATGAACTGATGGACAACTCTGGAAATACCGCCATGTGACAACTACACTTCTCAATAGCTTTAAGCATTTCCTTTACGTTAAATAGAGGATTGGCTACCTCTACTTTCGGTGATATTAAAGCTACTTTCAAAAAACCATTTTCCATAAACTATCTCCCTCGGTACAAATCTTTTTCCATGATGTACTGATAAATCTCATCAGTCACATAAGAAGGATCTAAACTATCCCTAAATGCTGTTGATGATATATATTGATTAAAACCTTTAATTACTCTAAAATTACCTTTATTTTGATTTAACAAATCATCGCTTTCGATATACTTAGTTGCATCTTGCTTATTTCTATTTATTACAATGAACTTAAACTCTTTAATCAATCTCTCAGCGTTGATCCATTTTTTTAACTTCCATAAATTATCCGAACCGATTACAAAAGCAATTTCTTCTTCCGGATAAATCTCACTTAATCTCTTTAAACTTTCATAGGTACCTAAATAATTTTGATCGTCAATCTCAAGTAAGGAAAGTGAAGCTTTAGGCAAGTCTTCGATTAATAGTTTCAACATTTCTATTCTGTATTCATCACCAATAAGCGTACTTTTATTATACTTATTCGATACAGGCAAAAAGATGAAATGATCAAACCCGACCACCTTATCAATCAAAAAATAGATTTCTTTATGTGCTAATGTCGGTGGATTGAAAGCACCACCAAAGACTACGACCATAAAATCACATCCTATTCATATTATATTCTATCACAGACATTTTATTATTTAAAGCGATATTAGGCTTAAAAATCAACTATTGATATGATATACTTGTTATTAGATAACTAATCAAATAGAAAGGATTAAACTGTATATGAACAACACTTATTTATCAGAAATCTTTGAATTCGCTAAAAACATCTTAAATATTCCTTCTCCAAGCGGATATACTGATAACGTCATTAACTATATTGACGAACAAATTAAAACTCTAGGGTTTTCTACATCAAGAACCAAAAAAGGCAATCTTTTAATTGAAGTAAAAGGTAAAACTAATAAAACTCTAGGTTTAAGCGGACATGTTGATACTTTAGGAGCAATGGTCAGAAGTATTACCAGTGACGGCGATTTAAAATTCACAACTATCGGCGGACCGATTTGGCCGACTTTAGACGGCGAGTACTGCACTATCCACACTAGAAGCGGTAAAGAATATCAAGGTACTTTCCTTTCCACTAGCCCTTCTTCTCACGTCTATAAAGATGCAACAAGCCTTAACCGAACTCCTGACAGCATGCTCATCAGAATCGATGAAGTCGTAAAATCAAAAGAAGATACTCAGAAACTTGGAATCGCTCCTGGGGATTTTATCTTCTTCGATCCAAAAACAACGATTACAGAATCAGGATTTATCAAAAGCCGTTTCCTAGATGACAAAATCAGCGTTTCAATCCTGTTCGGTTTACTAACTTATCTTAAGAAAGAAAGTATCACACCGAACGCAAATTTAATTTTCATCATCTCAACCTATGAAGAAGTTGGTCACGGAGCTTCATATATCCCGGATGTCGACGAACTTATCGCAGTTGATATGGGATGTATTGGAGAAGATTTAAGTTGCAGCGAACAAGACGTTTCTATCTGCTGCAAAGACTCAAGCGGACCATATGATTACAATATTATTACTAAACTAGTTTCCATAGCTGAAGAAAACAAACTAAATTACGCAACTGATATCTATCCTTTCTATGGCAGCGATGTCAGCGCTGCTCAAAGAGGTGGAAAAGACTTTAAAGGAGCGCTTATCGGTCCGGGAGTCCATGCATCTCATGGAATGGAAAGAACTCATAAAGATGCCATCTTAAGCACATTAAATCTATTGATAAACTATATTAAATAACAAAACAAAAAAACTTCCAATCTTTTCATTTGGAAGTTTTTATTTTATTATTTATTTTATTCCTTTTAAAAATTCTGTAAAATGTTTTGGCATCGGCAATTCAATGTTAATCGGAACTTCAGATACCGGATTAATAAAACTTGTCTTATAGCAGCATAACATCAAAGGCACTTGATATTCATGTTTGTTATAAATCTTGTCACCGACGACAGCTTTACCAAAGAAAGCCAAATGAACCCTGATTTGATGCGGAACTTTTCCGGTAACTTGAACATCTAGTAAAGAATAACTCTTATATTCTTTTTCAACTTTATACTTAGTTGAACAATCTTCTCCGCCTTCTTCAACGACTTCTCTAACAAAAGAATCATCTTGTTTCTTAATCGGTAAACAAATATCAAATTCTTTAACGTCTAAAATACCGTCAACGATTGCTTTAAAGGAAAACTGTAACTCATTGTCAAGTTTATTACTTAACAAGAACTTAACGAAACGATGTTTAGCAACTACAACAAGACCTGAAGATTCACGATCGATTTTATTAACGAAATGAACCATATTATTAAGATTAATCTTTTTATAATATCCTAAAATATAATTTGATAAAGTATTTGTTGAATTAGCCTTTGATACAGTCATAATCATGTTTTCAGGCTTATTAATAACTAGTAAATACTCATCTTCATAAACTATTTCCAAATCGCAATCTTGAGGCTCTACATTTTTGTTAAGACCTTCTTCTTCTAAAAGAAAATGAATCTTATCGCCTTTTCTAACTGTATCTTTACGTGATTTAACTTCGCCGTTGACAAATATTTTATAATTCTTTTCATCCTTTTGTAAAATCGAGGTCGGAATATTGTTCTCGGTCATAAATCTTTTTATTGTTTCTGGTTTCTTTACTTTATAAATTAATTCCATATGCATTCACCCTATATACATGTATTGTATACCCTTTTCAAAAGAAAATATTAACTATTTGTCTCAACTTTATATTATAACATAAAAAAGACTAATTTCCAAATTAATCTTTTTTATTTATCCTCATTAAATTGTCGCATATTACCCTTTTAAACTTAAAAACTTATTATACCATCCTAGAACCCATTCTGAGTTAAAAGGATATTCTCTTTTATCAATTCTCGATTTTAAATTAAGCATTTCTTTGGCCAAGATTTGTTTGATATCATTAGGATATTGCATCATCTCTTGGTGCATTTTATACTCATAAATATCTAGAATTTTATATGAAAAATCACTATCTACCTTAAGGTCTAAATCATAATCAATATATTTTAATGCCTCTTCATCAATTAGTACAGGCGATCCGACGTTACAATAATAAGTAACTTCCCCTTTTTTGATAATCGCAATCACATTATACCAATGATTTTTAAAGAAAAAAGCTACTGAAGGTTCTTTCGTATACCAAAAGCGTCCTGTCGATTCAACCACCTTGGTTCTTCTGTTAGCGACGATAATCAAATCTTCATTATCCTCTAAGATAGTTGCATTCTTCCACATACGATGCAAGGATTTGTCATGTTTATAACTATGGATTACAATTTTACTGCCAATATTAGTGTCCATATCTTAAAACTCACCTCACTCGCTTAACCAATCAGGTCCTTTTAGTGTTTCCGGTTCATGAAGGTATAATCCATGATAGTCTTGTTGGCGCAATACTTCATAAACCATTACCGCAACCGTATTCGCTAAATTTAAAGATCTGATCTCATCGGTTATCGGTAATCTAATACAATTATCTAAGTGTTCTCTTAAGATTTCTTTTGGTATTCCTGTAGATTCTCTACCGAAAATCAAATAGATATCTTTTTCATAATTACTAAAGTCATACTCTTTAGGCGTTTTCTTTCCATATCTAGTCAAAAAGTAAAACTCACCATGATTCTTACTTAGAAAATCTTCAAAATCCTCATAAACAAAGAAATGGACATGTTCTAAATAATTAACAGCATTTCTTTTTAAATATTTTGGGTCTAATTTAAATCCTAATGGTTTAATCAAATGCAAGGTTGCTTTTGTCCCTGCACAAGTACGCATGATATTACCAGTGTTTTGAGGTATTTCCGGCTGGAATAAAACTACATGTAAACTCATCGTTTTTTCCTAGCCAATTTCTTCTTTTCTTTATTGACAGCTTCTTGATATTTCTTCTTGTAAGCTGGTTTAATCTTCTTTGGCTTTTTTACCTTTCTTTTAGCTTCATAATCTAACTCATTCTCAGGCCTTACTCTTTTTTCTCTTGATTTTCTTATTGAAGCATCAACAATCATACCATTTCTAATTGCTTTGTATTCGCATTTTACGCCTTTATTCTCCAACTTATCAAGATAAGAATTATCATTGAACTCATACATTGACAGACAAACACCGTCGAAATCAATTCTTCCGGTTCTACCGCTTCTATGAATATAGAATTCAAAGTCTCTAGGAAGTTCAAAGTTGATAATATGACTTACCCCAACGATATCAATCCCTCTAGCTAAAATATCGGTAGCGACAATATATTGAAATTCAAGATTGTTGATTCTTTTGATAATTTGTTTTCTCTTTCTAAAATCAATATCGCCATGGAACACAGTAACATTTTCAAATCTATCCTTCATCCAGTTATAGACAGAATCACAGGATTCTTTAGTGTTACAGAAAATTATTCCCATGTAAGGATTAATTACGTCTACAATCTTCTTCAAAAAGATAAAACGATCTTGTTCCTTGGTTTTAATGAAATAATGTTTGATATTAAGGTTTGATATCTCCTCCGGATGAACCTCAACCATAATCGGCTTGTTAATATATTTTCTTAAAAACGGTTTTAATCTCTCCGGAATTGTTGCACTAAAAACCATAAACTTTGCTTCTGAAACTGTTGCAGCCAGATTATCAACAGTCTCTAAAAAATCATGATCCAAAGTCATATCGGCTTCATCAATCACAAAGTACTTAGTCTTGTAAATTTTTAGAACGTTTTCCTTAATTACTAAATCGTGAAGTCTACCAGGAGTACCAATCACAATTTGGGGTTGCTTGTTCTTTAACCATTCAATTTCTCTTTCCTTGTCTTCACCACCAAGGTAAAGATTAATGGAAATAGGGGTTTTCGAATGTTTGACAAGATCTTGGGCAAAACGATTGATTTGAATTGCAAGTTCCCTAGTTGGAGCGATTATACAGGCATGGATATCTTTAGACTCTAAATCCAAACTGTCCAAAATCGGCAATAAAAAAGCATGGGTTTTTCCTGACCCAGTCTTTGCTTCTATAACTAAATCGTTATCCTTGTCAAACAGTTCAATAACCTTGTTTTGAACTGCAGTTAACTCTTTAAACCTTAATTCACTTAAGGCTTGGTTTAAATATTCATTTCTAAATTTTTTCATATCAGATACTCATTTCTCTCGTAAAATCTCGTCTATTATTATATAATATTTATGTTATAAAGTAAATGAATTTGAGGGATTTGTATGATAGTCAAGAAAATAACTCCAAGAGGATTTTGTAAAGGCGTTTATAATGCCGTCCATATCGTCAAAAAAAGTTTAGAAGATCAAACACTACCTAGACCTATCTATGTCTTGGGTTTTATCGTTCATAACAAGTCAGTTGTTGAAGAGCTAAAAGAACTTGGAGCGATTACGCTTGATGATCGCTTGACATCAAGGCTTGATTTAATTAAAGATATCACACAAGGAACAATCATACTTTCAGCTCATGGAACTGATGAAGCCGTTAAAGAGAGAATTCTAAATAATGGCTTAACCTTGATAGACGCTACTTGCAATGACGTATACAAGACTCATGATTCAATCAAAGAATATTTGGAAAAGGGCTATAATATTATCTATATCGGCAAAATGAATCATCCGGAAACTAATGCCTCTTTATCAATAAGCCCTAAGGTTACTCTAGTAGAAACAATTGAGGATTTAAATAATATTAGAATTAGTGAACCAATCTTCGTGACCAATCAAACTACTTTTTCCATCAACGATATTACTCCTATCCACAATAAAATTAAAGAACTTTATCAAGAGGTAATTATCACTGAAGAAATCTGTAATGCCACAAGATTTAGACAGAATGCAATTATCGAAGGAAATCAAGATGTTGATTTTTGCTACATCGTAGGCGACCCTAGAAGCAATAATTCTAAAAATCTAGTAAAGATATCCATAGAAACAACCAACACTCCAACCAAACTCATTGAAAGCGTTAAAGACATAGATTTAAAAGATTTATTGGGTGTCAAAACAATTAGTGTTTCTTCTGGAGCTTCTACTCCGAACAGATTAACTCAAGAAGTTATCGAATACCTGCAAAACCTAGAAATTTAAGATGCTAAGAAAAAATTCTTTTCTTTTTAACGTTAATCGTTTATAATATTAAAGACTAATATTTTGATTAGATTGAAAGAGGTAATCATATGGCAAATAAAACTAAGAAGAGAAAACCAACTCAACAAGAAAAAGAAATTAAGACTTACAATCCTACTAAAAGCAAATTCGGTAGATTTGTTTTGTTAATTCTTGCAATCGGTATGTTCTTGGGACTATTGATTGCGGCTATTATCGGCGCTATTAACGTCTTTAGCTAATCTTAAAATATCCTATAAAAAATTAACACTGTCAAACAATGACAGTGTTTTTTCTTTTATGGATTCATCAACAATTCTCTAGCAATATCCTTAGCTGCTGATGTTACTTTATCTCCTGAAACCATTTTAGCGATTTCATCAATTCTTTCTTCATACTTAAGATATTTAACGCTAATTGAAGTTTGATTATTGTGAATAGCTTTTATAACAGACAGATGATGTTCACCTTGAGCTACTACTTGCGGGATATGCGTAATTGAAATTACTTGTGTTATTTTTGACAGTTCTTGAATTTTTCTCGCGATTTGTTTTGCGATGAAACCACTGATACCTGTATCAATCTCATCAAAAACAATCGTCGGAATTTTCTGACTTCTAGCAAAAATAGTTTTAAAAGCCAGCATCACTCTGCTCATCTCACCGCCTGAAGCAGTTTTAGCCAAAGGCTTAAGCGGTTCACCCTTATTGGTTGAAATCAAAAACTCAATCTCGTCCAAACCATATTGTCTAAAACTAGATACGTCAAACTCATCCAAAACATCCACTTTACTAACAACTATTTTGAACTGGGCATGTTTAATTACCAGTTCTTCCAAAGTATTTTCAATATCTTTAGTTATTCTTAAAGCGATATCTTCTCTAAACTCATGAAGACTTATCGCATCTTGATAAACTTCTTTAAAAGCATCTTTAACTGCGGATGCTTTTTTGTTTAAAACCTCATCGAAATTTTCAACCGTATCGATTTCCTTCCTTAAGAATTCTTTATAGTCAATTAATTCTTCAATATTTTTATCATATTTCTTCTGGATTTTCTCTAAATCATTAATTCTTTCAAGCATCTCTTCAAAGTCGCTTTTACTATAATCGAGCGAATCATTCTTATCAATAATTAACGAATTCAGATCATCCAATTCGTAATAGAGATTATTCAGACGTTCGGAAATGTTTTTGAACTCTTCAGAATACTTGGATATATCATCAAAGTTATCTTTGATTTCGTAAAGTCTTTCCAGTAACAACTCATCATTTAAATAGAATTTGCTTTTCTCTAAGATTGTATTGATTTTATCAATATTGCTTAAGATATTAACTTCTTCACTAATTCTTACAAATTCATCTTTATCTAGTTCCAAGTTGCTTAACTCATTCAATTGAAATTTATATAGATCAAGTTTCTTTAAACTATCGTCACGAGATTTGATGGTTTGTTGGTAATCTTTAATCTTTCCTTTATAAACTGTCAAAGAAGTTTGATATTTCTCTATTAAAGGTAAGATTCTCATTCGTCTAAAGTTATCTACTAAATTTAAGTAATTTTCAGGATTGATTAATTGGGAAGTATCAAATTGCGAATGGATATCAGCTAAATAAACCGCCAAGTCTTTCAAAACCTTTAAACTTGAAGTTTGATTGTTGATCTTAACAACGTTGCTCTTGTCTTTAGATATCATTCTATAAACAGTCAAATCATCTTCATAATCAAGATTATTTGCATCTAATATCTGTTTAATGTCATTCGAAACAATACTGAAAACGCCAATAATTTCAGCAGTTTCAGACTTTGAACTAATCATTTCTTTTAAAGCCCTATCCCCCAGCAATAAAGAAATAGCATCAACAATGATGCTTTTCCCTGCTCCGGTTTCACCGGTCAAAACCGTCATACCTTGAAAAAAGTCTAACTTGATATTATCGATAATCGCAAAGTTCTTAACTTCCAGACTCTTAAGCATATTTTCTCCTATTTCAAGATTGTATTAACAATTGTTAATTCGTCTAAACCATATAATTTATATATCTCTTCTTGAGTTCCCTGTAAGATAAACTCATCGGGTAAGCCAAAAATTCTAATAACCTTACTAATGCCTTTATCACTCATAAATTCTAGGATTGAAGAACCCAATCCACTAATTTTAGTGACATCCTCTAAAACATATAAAGGCAACTCGCTCTTTAACAACTCTTCCAACATCATTACATCCATCGGCTTGATAAATCTCGCGTTGATTAGATTTATTGGTAGGTTCTTTGCTTGAATATAATCTTTCATTCTCATAAAGTTATCTCCATAAGCAATCAAATTAGCTTTACCTACGTTATCTTCCATTACCCAAGAAACACTATCAATCATAGGCACAACTTCACCCAAATACTTCATAACCGAGTTTCTAGAATACCTGATAGCTACTGTCTTATCAGCCTTCTCGAAAGCGTAATTTAATAAACTATAAGCTTCTAAAGCCGTCGAAGGTTGAACGATTTCAATATTTGGAATATGCTTTAAATACGCGATATCATAGATTCCTTGATGCGTTTCGCCATCAGCTCCTACGACTCCAGCTCTATCGATTCCAATAACGATTTTTGCATTATGCCTTGCTAAGTCATGTAACACTTGATCATATGCCCTTTGAAGAAACGATGAATAAATCGGCAAATAAATCTTAACATTATTTAGCGCTAATGCACTTGAAAAACAAACCGCAAAACTTTCACAAATACCGACGTCAATAATCTTTTCAGGATACCTTCTCTCAAACTCAAGCATAGCTGAGCCGGTAATCATTGCTGGAATAACTACTTTAAAGTCTTCCTTATCCTTGGCGTAATCTAGGATGTAATTACTAAAGATATTACTCCAACTTTCATAGTTTTCTTTATTTTTACTTAAAAACTCTCCTGTTTCCTTATCAAACTTGCCAACGCCATGCCATAATCCCAAAGAATCTTTCTCGGCTGGTTCATAACCCATACCCTTCTTTGTGATTACATGTAAAACGACTGGTTTATTTTTATGTTTAACCAGATTTAAGAATCTGATCAAGTTCTTGATGTCATGTCCGTCTATTGGACCATAGTATGAAAATCCAAGTTCATCAAAAATCGTCAAGTTATTTGCAAAACCTCGGATCATGTTTGATAATCTAACCTTCATGCGATAGATAAATTTCGGTAATCTTCTCTTTGTTTTTGTAGCGTAATTATAAAACTTACCTGATCTGGTTTTATTTAAGATCTTCGCCAACCTACCGACATTTCTTGAAATACTCATTTCGTTGTCGTTCAAGATAATAATAGGCGCAAGATTGTTCTTATGTCCTAAATAATTTAAAGCCTCAAAACTTAGACCGCTATTTAGAGATCCATCACCTACAACCGCAATATTTCTTGAATTTGATCCGCTTATTTCTTTGGCGACTTCAAACCCAGCTACTGCCGCAATAGCGGTTGACGAATGTCCAGCCTCCCATGCATCATGTTCTGACTCAGTTCTTTTTTGATAGCCGCTCAAGCCTTCATACATTCTTAAACGGTCAAAGTCTTTCGCTCTACCGGTTAAGATCTTATGCACATATGATTGATGTCCGACGTCAAAGATAATCTTATCCTCTGGCGAGTTAAAAACATAATGTAAGGCGATAGTTAATTCAACTACACCTAGATTGGAAGAAAGATGACCACCGGTTTTAGAAATGCTGTCAATCAAAAAGAAGCGAATATCATTCGCTAACTGATTCATTTCTTCTATTGACAGTGTTTTTAAAAACGAAGGGTCTTGAATCTTCATTAAGTCCATGTTATTTTTCCTTGTTAAAGTCTACTAACTCATTTGAATCCATTAATTTAACAATCACTTCTTCAGCTTGTTTCAACTCCTCATGACAAACTTTTGCCAAAGCGATACCTTCTTGATATAGTTTAACAGCTTCATCTAAACTGTTTTCTCCAGATTCTAATTTTTTTACCAATTCTTCAAGTTTATTTAGATTTTCCTCAAAACTTAACTTTTCCATTATTCTTTACCTCTCATATCCTTAATACTAGCGATTATTTCGCCACCAGTAATTTCAATGTTTATATCTTTTGCTTTATCAATCTCATTAAAATGCTTCTTGATCAAATCATCTTGTCTCACAATCGCAAAACCTTTTTTCATGATATTAAGCGGATTTACAAGTTCTAATTTCTCCAATAAATGCTGATAATCGGATTGAATTTGGTTCAATTGATACTTATAATCGGACCGCAGCTGCTTTTCAAAACCGATAACCTTATCTTTTCTAAGACTTATAACGTTCAAAGGACTAACCTTAACTAACCTGTCATAGATATTAGAAAAATATAACTCTTTAGTCTCAATCAAACGTTTTGGATTTTTTAAAACATTTCTGTTTACAACTGTTTGATAATGTCTCAACGAACTATTATAAAGATTAACTAAAGAATTCTTCAATCTGTTTTTTAGACTATCAATATCGACTGAAATATCGCGATAATTTCTAACTGCTATCTCAGCTGCGTGTGATGGTGTCGAAGCTCTCACATCAGCCACAAAATCAGCTATAGTGAAATCAGTCTCATGACCGACTGCACTAATAATAGGAATTTCAGAATCATAAATAGCTTTTGCGACTTTCTCTTCATTGAACGCCCATAAATCTTCAATCGATCCGCCGCCTCTACCGACAATCAAAACATCACACAAACCGTTTTGATTAGCTTTTTCAATTTGTTCCGCTATCGATTCTTTAGCGTTAATTCCTTGAACAAGCGCTGGATAGATAATAATTTTAGTTAATGGAAATCTACTCTCAATTACATTAATAATATCGCGAACAGCCGCTCCCGTAGGTGAAGTTACAACTCCAACCGTCTTAGGAAATCTAGGTAAAGTTTTTTTATGAGAAGCTTGAAAATATCCCTTTTTTTCCAACTCCTCTTTGAGTTTTTCATAAGCAAGATACAAATCACCTACTCCGTCTAAATCCATCTTTTGTATATAGACTTGGTAAGTACCATATGCTTCGTAAACGGAAATATAACCTTCAACTATAACCTTGTCTCCATCTTTAGGATTAAAGTTTAGTCTAGCAGTATTGGAAACGAACATAATTGCGCTTATAGAAGACGAATCATCTTTCAACGATAAATACAAGTGTCCTCTCGAATGCCGCTTAAAATTAGAAATTTCGGCTTTTAAAAGAATGTTTTGTAATTCAGAGTCATTATCAAGTTTAAACTTTAAATAACGGTTTAACGCTGAAACCGTAAGATATTGCCTAACCATGATTTTTATCTAAATACTCCTTGACGTTCTGTAAAAGGCGGTTATTGAACTTCTTCTCTTGATCATCATCTAAATTGGTATACTTCTTGGTTATTTCCAAAGCTTCATTGATAATGATTCTTTCAGGAGTTTCGCTAAACATCATTTCAAAGATAGCGTATCTGATAATCGCTAAATCAACGTAATTTAAGCGATCAATCGTCCAACCTGAAAGGTTTTTTTCCAAAACCGCGTCTAACTTTCCATAGTTTTCCTGAACCTTATTTAAGGTTTCTTTTACTTCCTCATCAAAATCAAGCAGTGAATATTCACCGCCTAAAATATCTTGATATATCAACTTGACCAAAGTTTCTCTAAATTCTCTTCTTTTCATCATCTAAAAACACCTAATTTCTATAAAGTATTTTATCATATTATCATAAAAATAAAAAGATTTTATATCCCTAAATCAAAAGACATAGAACACTATGCCTTTTTTCGTTTATAAACAGTCGCTTGATAAGGCGAGAGCTTCATCTTATCTTTTAAATTTGCTTCACTACCATAAAAATACTTGAAACCATTAAAATCAATATCTTTTAAAGAAACATTGATTTCATAATCCCTGAAGTTAGCTACTACTAAATAATCGCATGTATTACCTCTATTGATATAACAATAACTTTCATTATCATCAATATTGAAAAATTCAATTTCACCGAAGATAATATTTTCACTATCGCTTCTTCTTAAATTCAAGATATATCGATAAGTATTCAAAATTGAATCTTCATCCTTTTCTTGTTTTGCGACATTGATTTCTTTATAGTTATAATTTGTATTAATCCAAGGGGTTACTTTAGAAAACCCGCCATTTAGACTTTCATCCCATTGCATTGGCGTTCTTGCATTGTCTCTTGATCTATCGACGATTGCCTGTAGAGCTTCTGCTCGTGATGCGCCGTTGTTTAGCATATTTTGAAATTCAGTAAAGACTTCAACGTCCCTGAAATCCTCGATATTTTCATATAAAACATTCGTCATACCAATTTCTTCACCCTGATAAACAATCGCTACTCCTGGCATGAAGTATAAAGTAATTGCTAACATTTTGGCTGATTCTAGATGATATTCTTTCACATTTCCATAATGTGAAACTACCCTAGGTTGATCATGATTATGCCAATAAATCAAATTGAATCCTTGATCACCAACAACTTCATACTGATGAGCATAACTTCTTTTAATATCATTAACTCTTAACTGTGACTTAGACCATTTTCCTAAAATTCTATCATTGGTATATCCTGTATCTGCCCAGCAATGACCAAAATGAATTAGGAGGTTAAACTCATGTGAGTTAAACCCAACATACTTTCTGACCTCTTCTTTGGAAGCTCCGCCGCTTTCGCCTAATGTCAACAAATTATATGGTTCAAATAGCTCTAAAGCTAATTCTTTAATATATTCATGATGCTTTGGCAAAGAAGAAAAATTTTCATAACCTGGAACTCCATCGGGGAACTCCCAATTCTTTTCCAAATGATTCGCAGCGTCAACTCTGAATCCATCAACTCCTAAATCAATCCAGAACTTGATAATCTTCTTCAAATCATTTTTCATATCTTCATTACGCCAGTTTAAATCCGGCATTTTCTTGGAAAATATATGCAAGTAATACTCATCTACACTCTCAATATAATCCCAAGTAGGTCCACCAAACCAGCTGACCCATCTTGTTGGCAATTCTTTCTTGCCATCACTTGTTACTTTTCCAGGATGCCAGATGAAATAATCATGGTATTTCTCGTATAAAGGATGATTCTTATCACAAGCAATCTTGAACCATTCATGCTCATCTGAGGTATGATTTAAAACCAAATCAATTAAAACCTTCATATCCAGTTCTCTTGTTTTTTCAATCAGAGCTTTAAAAGTAGGTATATCGCCGTAGTCCTCACTAACCTTTAAAAAATCTCTGACGTCATAACCATTATCATCCATCGGCGAATCATAATGCGGCGAAATCCAAATCGTTTCAATCCCTAATGCCTTTAAGTACTCGAGCTTTTCGATTACGCCTTTTAAATCACCGATGCCGTCATTGTTTGAATCATAAAAACTTCTTAAGTATATCTGATATATATTAGTGGTCATCCACCATTTCTTTTTCATACTAATCCTCATTTTTTCCTATATTCTTCAACTGATCGTATCTTTTAAAACTATCACCCATAACAAGATTCAAATTGTTATTTACTAAAAAACTCTTCAGTAAATCACTTTTTTGATTGTCATAGATGACTTCACATAAATTCTCTTTAAGAATACTTAACAATAACTTCCCACCTAGTTTGTTTAACTCAGTTTCGGTCATTATAACTCTTTTGATATTCTTCAAAGCTTCAATATCACATAATTTGGTTGAATCTAAAACATTTTTAAATATGACTTGTTCATAGTTTAGTACCGGTTTATACTTCAAATACTCACTATAATCAACCAAATAATAGATTTCGGATTTACTGAAAGCCTTTAAAGATAATTTCTTCTTTAAACTTGTGAATTCATCCTTTTCAATCAAAGTCTTTAAACTAATATCAACCAAATACTTGGCATTGACATTAGCAAGTCTTACGTCCTTAGCCAGTTGGCCAACAATTAAGTTGTCCCAACTGGAGGTTAAATTATTAGCCTCAAGCACTCTTTTAAGCGATTCTTTATTTCCCAATAAAACCCTATTTAAAACATCAACATAAATGTATTTAAAACTTCCACTTTGCCAATTAACGATTAATTGATAACTCAACTTTATATTATCTTCACTTAAGATCTTCTGAACGTTCAAATGAATAGTTCTAGCTACTTCACGATTAGATCTGAAGGTTTTATTGTCATACAAATATCGATGCTCATCACTTGTGACAGAAACCAAATACTTTAAATCCAAGACGGTTTCTTCATCGATTTTAGCTTTTAAGTTCAATGAAGAAGCTCTTAGATCGATCCTTTGATCAACTAAACTAAACAAATCATCAATAATTCTACTGATAACTCTTTTATCCTTGGTTTTGATTACTAAGTAAATATTATCCATTCCTTCAAGAAAAAGATTCTGGAAATAATTTCTCGAACTCAATCTTATCGAATCATAAATAGAATTTAATAAATCTTGATATTTTTTAATCGAATAATCCTTAAATAACTCATGATAACTTCTCAAATTAAACAAAATAATCGAAGAATCTCCATCAATCAATTCATCCGATAGCATCTCAAAACTATAATACTTTTGTTTTTTCATCTTAACAAAAGCTTTTTTGCCTACTAAATACAGATTGAATTCATCCTTATAAATCTTAAAGTCTACTGAGTATACTTCTTTATTGGAAATTTTCAAAGTTATTTTATCCTTGTTCAAAAGCTCATCAACATAAACATTTTTCACCAAAAGATTCTGAAATCTTTCAATCCCAATATAATCTTCTTCAATACCTAGTAAATTCTTGGCCTCTTGATTAAGCAACTCCATGTTATTGTTCCTTAAGGCAAAAACTCCGTAACTCTCTTCATCAAAAGCTTTTAACAAAGTATCTAACAAACCTACTTTACTAGAAAACCTATCAATATCATTAAAGAGTTTTTTAATTAAAATACCTGATAAAGCAAATGTTTTTCTGGCATAAAAGAAGTCATTTTTATCATAGTAAAAAATAAGATATTCAAAATCTCTAAGTTGCTCCAAAAAGATTGTATTAGTTTTATCTCCAATAAATTTATCGTTAGTAAATCCCTTTATTTGGTCTTTTTCATATATATTTTGAAACTTGTTTTTTAACAAATCTTGATAAACATTACTATCAGATTCAGAGTTTTCAATAACCTTCTCTAGTAACAATCCTTTTGTATAATGATAAAGTTTAGCCATGCTGGCATCAATTTTAACATACACCATTTTACTAAAGATTTCAGTCTCTTCCAAACTCTTAAAAACAGCTCGTAAGACTTCTCTTTCACCGATAAAAGTCTTGTTGTAGAACTCATCAATTAACTTTAACAGAATGCTATAATTATCATAGAACACACTAAAAGAAGCCTCAATCTCTTTAATTAAACTTTCTAATAATGCTTCTTCTTGATAATTGCCTAATCTTTTAACCAAATTCAAAGCAGCTTGATAAAAAGCCAGTCTTGATTGTTTTGACAAAACTTTTGTCATAACATCAAAATGCTTCTTATAAAAGCTATAAGCCTCTGCATCTTGATTAAGTGCCATTTGGATATTGATATAACGATCTAAATATCGATACTTATTCTTTGTTTTAATATAATAATCTTCATAAACTTCAAGCGCTTTTAAATAAGCTTTCTTAGTTATCAAAAGGTCACACTCAGCTAATAAAAAAGCCGTGTTTTTTCTAGTTTTATCATAGAACAAAGCTAGCTTATAATACTCTTCACTTCTGTCTAAACTACCCTTCTTTAATAGTAACATCGATAACTTCAAATACTTGTTCACAAGATTTGCATTAGAAATGTTATCTTTAATCCCTTCTAAAGTTGAAATAGCTAAATCCAGTTCATCTAAACCTTCGTAACAAACCGCCATATAAAACTGTTGCATTAGAAAATCGTTTTCTTTAACAATCAAATCTTTTCGAGTGTCCAGAACACTTTTTAACAAATAAAAATCTTCTATCTTCAGTAAAATAACCAATAACTTATTGGCTATTTCCAAGCGATCTTCTCTTCTTTGAATAAAATCCTTTTTTAAAGGAAGCTCCAAGACTTTGATGATTTGATCATAGTCTTTATAAAAAGTCAAGTAATTAACAAACTCAAACAGGAGTTTCAAATACAAAGAACTGTCAGTTTCCAGTTCTGGCAAGAGTTTTAAAAATCCCGTTTTATCTGGGTTTTTTATTAAATTGTCAACTCTTTCTTTCAAACTCATTATTTCTTTGCCTTTTCAATTCGTTTAATCACATTGTCATATATGTTCTTGATAGTAACTGTTAGTTTATCACAAGTAATCTCAATCAAAGCGTAGGTCGGATTTTCATTAGAACGCCAGGTTGACAAAGAACCAGGATTTACAAGCAAAATATCTTCAATATCTTCTAAATAAGTTCTATGAGTATGCCCGAAACAAACTAAATCATACTTTTCATAATAAGCTTTTTGCAATAATTTAGTCAAACCACTTTTAACTCGATAAAGATGTCCATGCACAAACAATATTCTAAAGTCAAAGAAAGTAAAATCCAATTCATAAGGGAATTTAGGTTCAAAAGGATAATTCCCCTTAACGCCAAAAATGCCGAGATTGGTTAACTCTTGTTCTCTCATCTCGGAATCTCCTAAAGATATTATTCGGTCTAATGGTTGATTTTTATCGATAATCCTAGGAATATTATCTCTATCGCCATGATTATCGCTAAAAATCAAAATTCTAATTAAATCTTCCATATTCAATCATCTTTCGAATCGCTTTTCCGCGATGGGAAAATATTTGTTTCTCATCTAATGTCATCTCACCGTAGGTTTTATCGGTTCCTTCAACCTTAAACAAAGGATCATAGCCAAATCCAAAATCACCATGAAACTCTTTAAGAATCTCTCCCTTTGTCCTACCTTCAAAAAATCTGATGTCTTCATTACTCATATATAAACAGATGACAGTAACGAACTCTGCACTTCTATCGGAAATACCTTTTAACTTTTCTAACAAAAGCTTGTTATTATCAATATCTCTTCCGGTTTTAGAAAACCGTTTCGACTTGACTCCTAACAAGTTCTTTAAAGCCTTCACAGTCAAACCAGAGTCATCAGCCAAAACTGGCATCTTTACTATCTCAAAGATTGTTTTAGCTTTTAAAAAGGCATTATCTTTAAAGTTATCTTCTGTTTCTTCAACTTCAATCTTTAAATCAACATCATCCAAACTCAAAAGTTCAACATTTAAATCTTTAAAAGCATTTTGATATTCTTTAATTTTACCAAAGTTATTGGTCGCAAGGACTATTTTAGTTTTCATAAGTATTAAAAAAGTTAAGAAAAATTTCTTAACTTAAAAACTTCTTTTGTTTTAACCATTGTGTAAACTTTTCAATTAAATCATTACGGCCAACCAAAAGAATTTCATCTCCTTCTTCAAAAGGAGTTTGTGAACTTGGAATCATGATTTGTTCATTTCTTCTAACAGCGACGATATTAACGCCAAAATTCTTTCTGATGTCCAATTCCAAAAGATTCTTACCAATCATTTTTTTGGTTACGTTAGTAGATATAAACGAATAATCTTGATCTAATTGCAAATACTCTAAAAAATTGCCGCTGATTAAAATCGTAGCCAATCTCTTTCCGGTTTCTTGTTCCGGCCAAACTAAATGTTCTGGATTTACTCCAAGTTTCTCCACAACTCTCGCATGATATTCACTTTGAACTTTAACAAAAACCTCTTTAACACCTAAATCTTTTAGTATTAAGGTAGTCAAAATTGAGTTATCAACATTCATCCCAGTTGCGACAATTACTGTATCATAGTTATTGATGCCGATTTCCTTAAGCGCTTCGATATCAGTCGAATCGAGGCATACAGCATTATTAACCATTTTAGCTATTTTCTCTATTTTATCGAAGTTTTTATCGATAACTAAGACGTCCGCTTCTAATTTTACCAATTCTTCAATTAGGGCCAATCCGAAACGTCCGACTCCAATAACTGCAAATGATTTTTTTGACATCTGTTGTTCCTCTCTTTCTTATACATATCTTATTATACTAAAAAGTCCATTTTTGTCAATGAAACCATCACTAAAATTTCAACCTTTTAAACTATACAAAAGCACTCAATTAGTTTATAATACTTATAGCGAGGTGAAAATATCATGAATGATTATGATGATTTGTTTGATAAACAAAACAAAGTAAAACAAGAAGTAATCTATGAAAAAGCTACTGTTTCATCCAATTCTTTTGACGATTTTTATGATAGACAACAAAAAGTAAGGAAATCCTTATTCATGTTAGTTCTATATTTAGTTGTACAATATGCAGTTGTTATGTTAAGTTTTGCTATTACCAATAATGTTTATGCCTATTTAAAAGATGCAGTTCAAGAAGTCGATCAAAGCGCCGAAATAACCTTTGTAGTTTCTGATAACTATTTACCTGATTCAACAGAGATTAATGAATTATACCCTTATCTAATTGAGTTTGACGGATCCCTAACCAACAACTACGATAAAAAAATACCCCGATTAACTGTTAATATCTATTTATTAGACGCTAATCAAAAACGAGTAGGATCTAAAACTCTGATAATCGATGATTTTTTAACTAATGAAACCTACACTATCGACATAAGCGGGACCTTCGAGAACTCTCCTGTTGATTTGGAAGTTGAAATCCAGGCATCAAGGCCATCAATCTTTAACGCAATCGACTTTTTAGTGTTTTCACTTATTTTACTGGTAATCTTCTTCTTCATCGATAAAATCGATTTAAAGAAAAACTGGGAAGCTATCAAACGTGAACCAAGAAAATATATAGCGCAGATGTTTTACGGATTCTTGATGATGTTTGCTGCTAACTTCATCGGTAATATGATTTTAATGCTTCTAGGAACTGCTGAAACCTCAAACAATGAAGTTGCCATCAGATCGATGTTTAACGCAAATCCGTTAAACTTAGGAATCTTATTCATGTCTATAGGGATTATGGTTCCGATCGTTGAAGAAATAATTTACCGTAAAGTTGTTTTCACCTTCCTTGAAAAACACTTGAAGTTCAAAATCACGATATTAGTTTCAGCGCTTATTTTTGCCTTCATGCATATTCAAGGCGATTACATCCAAATGATACCTTATACAGCTATGGGAATCGTTCTCGGTTACGTTTATTATAAATCTGACCGTAACGTCTTGGTATCCAGTGGTGTCCATATGCTAAACAACCTTTACTCTTGGATTATGTATGTCTTAATGATTTACGGAATCATATCTATATAAAAATATAAAGACTGATTTTAAAAATTAAATTCAGTCTTTTTTTCGCTCTAAAAATGAAAAAAGGCCGAAAACTAAGTTTCCAGCCATATCGTTAAAAAGAATTAACGAACTTTTTCTTTTAAAACTTTTCCAGCCTTAAATGTTGGAGCATTTAATGAAGGAATGTGGATAGTTTCGCCAGTTCTTGGATCATGTCCTGATCTAGCTTTACGTTGTTTAACTTCGAAAGTTCCGAAACCTGTTAATACAACTTTTTCACCCTTTACTAAAGCTTCTTGGATTGCTAATACTGTTGAGTTTAATGCTGCTTCAGCATCTTTCTTTGATAATTCAGCTAAGTCTGCTATTCTTGCAACTAATTCAGATTTGTTCATATTCTTTTTTTTCCTCCTTTTTAAAGATAGGTCAATTATAAACGCTAATTGCCAAAAAAACAAGGCATTTAGCGAAAAAAATCACTTTTTTCTAATTTTTTTTGCACTTTTTAGTCCCGATTACGTAAAATAATCGAAATTGGCGTACCAAAAAAGTCAAAATTCTCTCTAATTCGATTTTCCAAGAACCGATAATATGAGAAATGTAGCGCATTTGTATCGTTTACAAACAATACAAATGTCGGGCATTTCACCTTAACTTGAGTAGCGTAATAAACCTTAATAATCTTTTGGTTATGTTCCTTAGGCGGAGTAACAATCATCGCTTCTGAGATTACCTCATTCAAGATCGAAGTTGATACTCTTCTACTGTAATTTTCAAATACGGTTTTGATTATCGGAAACAAAGTATGGATTCTTGATTTGGTTTTAGCTGACAAAAAGACAATTGGGATATAAGACAAGAACTTAAATTCATTTCTGATTTTCTCTTCCCATTCATGCATCGTCTTATCATTCTTTTCAATTGCATCCCACTTGTTAACGACAATAATCACAGCTTTTTTATTTTCGATTGCATATCCGGCAATATTCTTATCGGTTGCGACAATGCCTGTTGATGCATCTAAGACCAATAAACAAATATCACTTCTGTCAATTGCTTGCATAGCTCTTAGATTGGCATATTTATCGATATTTTCATAGATCTTACCGCGTTTTCTCATCCCAGCCGTATCGATAACTACATACTTCTCACCATCGATTGTAAACGGCGTATCAATTGAATCTGTAGTTGTTCCTTCAATATCAGATACAATGACTCTTTCATAACCTAAAAGCGTATTTGTTAAAGAAGACTTGCCAACATTCGGTCTGCCGATGATTGATAGTTTAACGGTATCGTCAGTATAATCAATCGTTTCCTTTTCAGGAAAATGACTTATTACCTCATCCAATAAATCGCCAATACCAATTCCATGGATTGAAGAAATATTCATGACTTTTGTAGCGCCTAGCTCATAAAACTCATAAATCGAATCTTGATATTTCTGTGTATCGACTTTATTAACCGCAACAATCACCGGTTTATCCGATTGATAAAGTATATTCATTACGTCTCTATCACTCGGTAAAAGACCGCTTTTTCCATCAACAGCGAAGATAATTACATCAGCTTCCATAATCGCTATTTCTGCTTGAGCTTTGATTTCAGTTAAAAAAGGTGCATCGTTAATCTCGATGCCCCCTGTGTCGATTACTGTAAATTTTTTATTTAACCAAGAACCTTGAGCGTAAATTCTATCTCTAGTGATCCCTGGGGCGTCATCAGTGATTGACTTTCTTTCACCGACTATACGGTTGAAAAGGGTTGACTTACCTACATTAGGACGGCCAACAATTGCAACTACTGGCAACATAATACCACCAACTTATCTAATTATTTTTTATATTGTTCAAACAAATCGGCTAAACTTTGATTTCCACTTACATTTTCTTGTAAATTACTTTCATATTCAGCTCTGTTTTTCTTTTCAGCTATTTTTTTGATTGAAACGATTAGTTTCCATTCTTTTGGATAAAACTCAACAACTTCAACTGTAATGATATCGTCTACTTTAACAACGTCTTCTACGCGATTAACTCTTTCAGTAGAGATTTCACTGATTGGCAAGAAACCTTCAACTTCTTCAACTTGAACAACTGCGCCTTTTTCTTCTGTTCTTAAGACTGTAGCACTTACATGTTCACCTGACTTTAATTTCAAATCAGCCCATGGATTATATTCTAAGTGTTTTTTAGATAAAGAAAATTGTTTTTTCTTCTTGTCAATTGAAGTGATTTCAACTTCAAACTCATCGCCTACTTCAACACTACCAGCTAGGTTTTCATTAGGATTCCATGAATAATCATATCTGCTTAACAAGCCAACGACTTCTTTTTCTACTTCCATTAACATACCGAATTGCATTTTTCTAACAACTTTAGCCACTACTCTATCGCCAACTTTATGATTGTTCAAGAAGTTGTCCCAAGGAGTTGGTTGTAATGCTTTTAAAGAAAGACTAATCTTTTTGCCTTTAACTTTAATAACTTTAGCTTCTAATTCTTCACCTATTGTTAGATACTCTTCAACATTTTTAACATGGTAATGCGATACTTCAGAAATATGAATTAATCCATCCACATGATCGCTAATCTTTGCAAAAGCACCGAAACCAGTCAACCTTTCGATTCTTACCTTGATTACATCGTCAACTTTTATACTTTCTATTTCTTCCTTTTCCGCTTTTTTCAAAGCATCATAAATAAGTTGTTTACGATTAACAACGATTTTATCTCTATTTCTTTCTTTCTTGATTTCAATTATTCTAGCTTTTACAGTCTTGTTGACTAAAGCATCTTTATTATTTTCTTCATTTGGTCCAAAGATTAAACTTTCAGGTAAAAAGGCTTCAATTCCTTTATGATCAAGGATAAGACCACCTTTAACACTCTTTTTAACCTTAAAATCAAAATCCTTATCTACTTCTAAACTATTCTTTACTTCCTCTTGCAACTCATCTCTTAGGATGTCGATACGAGATAACAATAGCGAATCTGATTCATCCCCTTTTTTGAATTGCGTAACTTTTACCTTGATTTGGTCGCCTTCTTTTAAGATATCATTTGCGCTTTGTAATTTATCTAAAGACAAATAATCCTTATAGATGACTCCTTCACAAGAATAATTGATATCGACTAAAACCTCTTCTTTTCCAACCTTAACAACTGTTCCGGTAACGATATCTCCTACCTTAGGGGTATACATTTTGTTTTCGCTATACATGTCCATTTTAAAACTCTCCTTCATTCACTATGTCAATAAATTTTTTATATAATAGATCGCTTACTTCATCAATGTTTTTATCAGAAGTATCGATATAGATTGCATCTTCAGCTTGTTTTAACGGATTATACTCTCTAGATGAATCGAAAGCATCACGTCTTTTAATGTCATTTTCCAAATCTTTCAGATTTACTTTACTTCCCAGACTTAAAAGTTCATAATATCTTCTTTTTGCTCTAACTTCAACTGAAGCAGTTAAAAAAACTTTAAGTTCTGCATTTGTTAATACTACTGTTCCAATATCTCTACCATCCATAACCACATTATTAGTTGCTGCTATTTCTTTTTGCAACATCACCAATTTGTTCCTCACCGGTATATGTGAAGATACCAAACTTACATTATCGCTAACCTCTTTAAGTCGGTTTAGAGAAGTCATATTGACGCTATCCATGTAAAGTTCACCATTTCTGAACTCGAAATCTGTACTGTCCAAAAAGTCAAATGCGTCAGGATCATTAAGATTTATTTCTAAGCTTAAGGCTTTGTATGTGGTTGCCCGGTACATAGCGCCAGTATCAATATAAACATATCCAAGTCTTTTTGCCAATGTTTTCGCTACTGTCGATTTTCCAGCACCAGCTGGTCCGTCAATAGCCAAAGCGTGATAAACCATAACTTACCTCCTATAACCTTTAAACATTATACCATATTTTTCTTATTTAACCACAAATTTATTACTTAAAAAGATTAAAATTTCTGTTAATTATTACTCATTATTAGCTAAATGATAAAGCGTTTTGATTTCATGAGGTTTTAATGTTCGATATTGCCCTTCAAACATCCCATCAAGGGTCACAGAGCCAAATCTAACTCGTTTCAGTTTCAACACTTCATGACCCAAAGCTTTAAACATATTTTTAACTTGATGATACTTACCTTCGGTGATGATTATATGCAAGAAAGTATTCTCTTTCTTATCATCATACTTAACGTCTCTTACCTTTGCCGGTTGCATCTTTTCACCGTCTAATTCAATGCCTTTAGCTAAAATCTTTGAAGATTCTTTTCTTAGAAGACCGCTAATTTTTACATAGTATTCTTTTTCAATCTTAAACCTAGGATGAGTTAACATATTCGCAAAATCACCATCATTAGTTAAAATCAAAACTCCACTCGTATCATAATCAAGTCTACCCACCGGAAATACTCTTTCTTTCTCCCCAATCAAATCCACAACAGCTTGACGGTTGAACTGATCGTCAACTGTTGAAACAACTCCACTCGGTTTATAAAGCACAAAATAAACCTTTTCTTCCAAGGTTATTTTTTTGCCATCAACTTCAACTATATCACTAAAACTTGCTTTTACCCCAAGTTCAGTTATAACTTCACCATTTACTTTCACTCTTCCGGCTTTAATCATCTCTTCAGCTTTTCTTCGTGAAGCAACACCAGATTTAGCGATTATCTTTTGTAATCTTTCCATTTATAAACCTTCTATCTTTTTAAAAAAGTGAGGTTAGACCTCACTTATTCTTCGTCCTCAATAACATTAATAGTCATTAATACTGATTTTATTCTTCTTTTGGTTACAGCTAATATCTTAAATACCAAGACTGCCCGATCCTCTTTTACGAGTTCGCTTAAGTCGTCGTACTCTTGATTGTATCTTACTTCATACTCAATCGTTTCATCAACTTCCGGAATATCTTGAAACATTTCAAACAACCAACCGCCGACAGATGTTGAATCCGAAACCGGTGGTTTACCGAGATTCAAGTCTTCAAACAAGTCTTCTAAATCATAATCGGCATTAACGATATAATTATAATCGTCTTTTTTGACGACATCTTCAGTAATATCGTCATGCTCATCATAAATCTCACCGACTAGTTCTTCCAAAGCGTCTTCCATAGTTACGATTCCGTCAACGCCGCCATATTCATCGACAACAATTGCCATGTGCATGTTTTGAGTTTGTAATAACTCAATCAAAGCATCGACTTTAGTAGATGCTGGAATAAACAACGGTTGACGCATCATTCTTCTGATATTGATATTTTGATCTTTAATTAGTTTTGTATAAAAATCTCGCTCAGATAAAACCCCAACGATATTATCGGTATTGGTATCATAAACCGGTAATCTGGAATACTTGTTCTTAAAGAACGTTTCCGTTATGTCCTTAACGTCGTCATTGACTTCGATTGCAATCATATCGACTCTAGGAGTCATAATCTCTTCAACTGTAATTTCAGATAACTCTAATACCTTCTGTAACATTGAAGCTTCTTCACTCTCAATTGAGCCTTCTTCTTCCATAGTATCGATAATCGTCTCCAAGTCAGACTCAGTAACACTGACTCTGCCTTCGGTATCAATCCTCTTTTTAACCCTACGGTTCAATAACAAGAATGGATAAGTTACCGGCGTCATAACCTTGATCAGAAAATAAATGATCCTTGATTCCCAAAGACAAATTTTTTCCGCATTGGTCTTCGCGACACTTTTAGGTAAAATCTCACCGAAAATAAGAATTATGATTGTCATAACTCCCGTATTCATCAAACTTATAACCGTATCAGCGTTTTCAAGATTACTGAAAAGGCCTTTAAACAATATGACACTGACTGTCGCTAAAGCAATATTAGCGAGGTTATTTCCCACTAAAAGTGTGGTCAATGTCTTATCGAAATTATCCACTATCCATAAAGCTTTTTTTGAACCTGATCTTTTTAACTCAACTAACGTCTTCATTCTCAGTCTTCCAACTGATGAATAAGCTGTTTCAGTCATTGAAAAGAAAGCCGATAACAATAGTAATCCAATCATTAAAACTAATAATGACGGACTAAATACGGCCAATATATTAAACCACGACTGACTAACTTCCAAGAAAAATCACTCCCTATAAGTAACTTATTTAGCTCTGGTATCGTATTTACCAGTAGCTGTTGATACAACGATTTTTTCGCCTTCATTGATAAACAAAGGAACGGATAATCTTAAACCGGTATTTGTCAATGCTTCTTTAGTGGCGTTTGAAGTTGTATTACCCTTAGCGCCACCAGCAGTTTCAACTACTTCTAAAATAACTTTATCAGGTAATTCAATACCTAAAATTTCATGTCCGTATTGTATGATGATAATATTTAATCCTTCAGTCAAGAACGGTAATTCGTTTTCAAGTCTTGATTGATGAAGTTCGATTTGTTCATAAGTTTCCATATTCATAAACACATGAGTTTCACCATTTTGGTATAGATATTGCATTTCTGACTTTTCAATCATCGCTGTTTCAACTTTAATGCCCGCATTAAATGTCTTATCAATAACAGCTCCTGATCTTAAGTCTCTTAATTTGGATCTGACAAAAGCTCCGCCTTTGCCAGGTTTTACATGTTGGAATTCGATAACTTGATAGATATTGCCTTCATATTCAATCGTAACTCCAGTTTTAAAATCATTAGTTGTAATCATTATTTCACTCCTATATATTTATATAACATATGATATTATAATACAAAATTGTTTTATTGACAATAGATTTCAACTCTACTATAATATTAGTGACTTAAATATTAGAGGTGAACATTATGTTTTTAACAGATTCAGGCATCGGAAGTTATATCTTACCAATAGTCTTAGGGATTGGTATCGGTTTATTATTTGCATTCAGAAGAAATTCAAAATCTTTAAAGATAACCTATCTTACCCCTGAAGATTTCCGTTCAAATATGCGTAAGGGCCAATTGGTCGATATTAGGACTAAAGAAGAGTTTTCTAAACAAAGAATCAATGGATCAAGAAATTATCCCAATAAAGATATCTTTCAATCTTTACACTTATTCAGAGCCGATCAACCGGTGTTTTTATATGCTAATACCGATAAAGGAACAGTTAAACGTGTTGCGAAGAAACTCTTGAAAAAAGGCTTCAAACCGGTTTACGTACTAGTGGGCGGCTTGGATAACTGGCCGTTTGTAAAAAAATAGTCAAATATAATTAAGAGAAGTTAATCTCAAGGTGGATTAACTTCTTTTTTTTATGAATTGTATAATTTCATTGACAGTCTCATCAAAATTATCTGTGTTAACGTTAAACCAATTAACATTCATCTTGTTCTTGAACCAAGTCATCTGTCTTTTAGCATATCTTCTTGAGTTTCTTTTAATTAAGGCGATTGCTTCTTCAAGAGAAATCTCACCATTAAAATATAAAAACAGTTCTTTATATCCAATCGCTTGAATTTTATTATGGTCTATGACTTCATCATAAAGACATTCTGCTTCTTCAATCAAACCGTTTAAAATCATCTTGTCAACTCTTTCATCAATTCTTTGATAAAGAAGTTTCCGCTCAATCTCTAAACCAATGATCAATGCATTTTCATAGAAAGGATATAATTTCTCTTGAACGTCAGACTCATCTTTTTCTAATGCTCTCAACACTCTTCTGCGGTTAGATAAGTCACATTTCTTAGCTAATAGCGGTTTGGTTTCAATTAAAATCCTCGCTAATTCTTCCGTAGTATAATTATCGTATGTCTTTTCGTCAAGAGTTCTTTCTTTACCTAAAAACTGATAATCATCTACAACCGAACTTAAATATAAACCACTACCCCCGACAATTACAGGAATATTCTGTTTTTCTTTGATTTGAGCGATTTTCTCTCTGACTAACTGTTGGTATGCCGCTACGGAAAAACTTTCCTCAGGGTTTAAAATATCAAGGAGATGATGAGGGATAGATTGCATCTCTTCTTCGGTTATTTTAGCAGTTCCGATATCAAGTCCCTTGTAAAACTGCATCGCATCACCATTGATAATTTCAGTATTTAAACTCTTAGCCACTTCAATACTAAGCTTGGTTTTACCGACAGCCGTTGGTCCGACGATCATGATTAAATCAAGCATTATATCACCCGATTAAACCAGTGTTCTATTGTGTTGATACTGATGTCAACGATGATTGGTCTGCCATGAGGACAAGTGAAAGGTCTTTTACATTTCCTTAAATCACTTAACAATTGATTAGCCTCAAGATTTGAGATATAATGATTGGCCTTTAGCGAATGCTTACAAGCCAATAATTTTGCTAAATCGTCAACTAGTTGTTCTTTAGTCGCTTGGTCGTCTTCAAGCAAGTTCATAATCATACTCTCAACATAGATTTCCTCAAAACCTTTTGGGAACCAATTAGGAATTGTTTTAGCTAGAACATGATTATCCTTGATTTCTAGTTCTACTCCTAAATCTTTAATCTTAGTTTCATGCTCCCTTAATTTTAGCAACATATCATTACTTATTTCAATACTTAACGGAATCAGTAATTCATTAGTTTCTTGAGACTTACCTAACCATTTAGCTAAATACTTCTCATATCTGATTCTTTCAGCGGCTGCATGTTGATCTAAAAGATATAAACCTTCTTCATTTTGCCATAACAAATAAGTTCCTGAAAACTGTCCGATATATTCCATATCGGCAATTACTTTCACATCAACCTTTTGTGGCAAATCTTTCTTGACTTCTTGCTTGATTTTATAATCATGGTTATAAGTAGATTCTTCTTCAAAGAAAGTTATTTTAGTCTGTGAATAATCTTCACTTGGTTTTTGATAGATATATGTAACTTCAAGTTTTTCTTTTAAAGCTCTCTTAATCAGATTGATTAACTTATCTTTTTCACTAAATTTGATTTCTTGTTTACGAGGATGGATATTGACATCAATAAGCAAAGGATCGACTTCAATATAAAGCAGGGTAATCGGATATCTACCCTTTGGTATCAACTGATCGTAACTCTCTGTAATTGCTTTTACTATATCAGCATTACTGATAATCCGATTATTAACAACAATATTGATATAGTTTCTTGATGAACGGTTCACAATAGGATTCGTCGTATAACCATAGATGTGATAATCCCTATTTTCAGCCTCAAAATAGATTAATGACTTACCAGCTTGAATTCCATAAATCTGTGATAAAAGGTTCGTTAAAGAATCGTTGCTCTTGGAAACGAAGATTTGCTTCCTATCATTAGTCAGTCTAAAACTGATTGACGGATTGGCTAAAGCAAAACCGTTAATCATTGCGACAATACTAGCAAGTTCATACTGCGGCGACTTAAGATATTTAAATCTGGCTGGAGTAGAATAAAACAGTTTTGTAACTTCAATCATTGTTCCTTGATTCATTGAAGTATTGGCTTTCTCTAACATTTTGCCATCTTCAAAAACAATTTTGACAGCGTCTTTACCGTTTGATGTGCTTAACTCAACTCTTGAGATTGCGGCTATTGAAGGCAAAGCTTCACCTCTAAACCCCAAAGACTGGATTCTAAACAAATCATTAACTGTTTTGATCTTAGATGTTGCATGTCTTTCAAACGCTAATACTGCGTCATCTTCAGACATACCAAAACCATTATCCGTAACTCGGATACTTTTCATTCCGCTATCGATTAAATCAATATCGATTTTTGTACTTTCAGCGTCAATTGAATTTTCTACTAACTCCTTAACGACGTTAGCCAATTTTTCTACGACTTCTCCGGCTGCTATTTTATTAGCAATTCCCGGATCTAATCTTTTAATAATACCCATATTTACACCTTACTTTTTGTTATGCTTCTTAACTTCTTCAACGATATCGTTTAGTACGTTAAGCGCACTTATTGGTGTTAACTCCATTACATTAATTTCTTTGATTTGATCTATAATACTCTGATACTCTTCAACTTCCGTTTCTTCCACCACTAACGATTCCATATAATTAAACAAATCAATGCTTTGCGGTTTAATGATGTTTTTTCCATGATTTTTTTCTAGTTCTTCGAGAATTTCCGAACTTCTATTTAAGATATTCTTAGGTAATTTAGCAAGTTTAGCAACATGAATCCCATAACTCTTATCGGTCGGTCCATCAACAACCTTATGTAAAAAGACGATATTCCCCTTATCTTCTTTCGCTTTAACATGAACATTCTTTAAGCCTTTAAGGCTATCTTCCAAATAAGTAAGTTCATGATAATGAGTTGAAAACAAGATCTTGCAATTGATTTTATAATGACAATATTCGATGATTGCTTGTGCCAAAGCCATACCATCATAAGTTGCGGTTCCTCGACCGATCTCATCAAACAAGATTAAAGAGTCTTTAGTAGCGTTATTAAGTGCATAATTTACTTCCAACATCTCAACCATAAAAGTCGACTTACCAGATTGCAGATCGTCGCTAGCACCGATTCTTGTAAAAATCTGATCAAAAATCGGCATTTTACATACAGTAGCCGGTACAAAACAACCGATTTGTGCCAAGATGATAATCATTGCCAACTGGCGCATATAAGTTGATTTACCGCTCATATTCGGTCCTGTAATCAATAAAATATTGTTGCTTTCATCCATGTAGAGGGAATTCTCAACAAAAACTTCATCTAACAACTCTTCAACAACTGGATGTCTTCCATTGATAATTTCAATTCTTTTTTGATCAATCAACTCAGGTTTGATAAAGCGTTTATTCATTGAAACAACGCTGAAACTAATCATCATATCAATTAAAGCGATTGTTTTAGCGCATGCTTGTAAGTCAAAGGTTCTATCTTTAACCTTATCTCTCAATTTCAAGAACAACTCGTATTCCAGTTCTTGAATCGTATCGGTAGAACCTAAAATAATCGCTTCTTTTTCTTTTAATTCTTTAGTGATGAATCTCTCGGAATTAGACAAAGTTTGTTTTCTTTCATATCCAAATTCATCTTTAACCATATCCATCTGTGATTTGGTGACTTCGATGAAATAACCGAATACCCGGTTATAACCAACCTTAAGTTTCTTGATGCCGGTTCGTTCTTTTTCATTCTCGATAAACTCATCCAACCACTTTTTAGCATTGACTTTAATATCTCTGATTTCATCCAGTTCTTGCGAATAACCAGTCTTAATAAAACTTCCTTCCTTGATGGAAAGTGGCGGATTATCCACAATAGCATCGTCAATTTCTTTTGTCAGTTCTAAAAAGTCAGGTAATGAATCGGCTAACTCTTTTGCTAAATCACTATCTAATTCACTTAATAGTGAAGCTATTTTTGGCATACATTCCAACGAACGTTTAAGATTGATTAAATCTTTTGCATTGGCACTACCGAATGACACTCTACCGACGATTCTTTCTAAATCATATACTTTCTTTAAATTGTCGATTAATTCTTGCTTAACGATAAAATTGTCATTTAGCGCTTCAACTAGCTTATATCTTTCTTCTAATTTTTCTCTGTTAATCAACGGTCTTAATATTGAAGATTTCAAAAACCTTGAACCCATTGCCGTTGAACATTTATCCAACAACCAAAATAATGTATTTTTACTTGACTTTGAAGTAAAGGTTTCAGTCAACTCAAGATTTCTCTTCGAATTGTTATCGATTCTTAAATAACTGCTCGCTTCAAATACATTAGCTTTTTGTAAGTGCAACAATTCTTGCTTTTGTGTCAATTCCAAATAATTTATCAATAAAGCAAAAGCATTTAACAAATGCTTGTCATAAACTTCATTTACAAGTGATTTATAATACTTCTTCAGCGTAAAATCATCGCTGATTGAAATTGTTAAATCTTGATTCTTAAGGCTGTTTCTTAAAAACTTATTTTTTAGATTCGTAGGAATAACGACTTCTTTGCATTTCAAATTCAAGATTTCACTAATTAGAATATTAATGTCCTTTGGTAGTTTTTCCAGATAAATCTCTCCAGTGGAAAGATCGGAATAAGCCAAGATATAAATATCCGGGCTTTCATAAATAGCCGTTATATAATTGTTGTCTTTTCTGGATAAAGCATTATCCGCAACAATAGTTCCTGGAGTAATTAACTTTACAACTTCACGTTTAACAATACCTTTGGCACTGGCTGGATCTTCAGTCTGCTCAACTATTGCGACTTTATATCTCTTTTCAACTAGCTTTTCAAGATATAAGTCCACCGCATGATAAGGTACTCCGCACATCGGCACTCTTTCTTCAGTTCCTGCGTCTCTGCCTGTCAACACAATTTCTAATTCTTTAGAAGCGACAATAGCGTCTTGGAAGAACATTTCATAGAAGTCGCCAAGTCTAAAAAAGACTATATAATCACTATAGTCTTTTTTTATCTCTAAATATTGTTGCATCATTGGCGTGTAATTTGATATTTCTAAAGGTTTCAAGGTAAAAACTCCTTTATCTAAAGCACACTAACCCTAAGCATTAATGATTGGCCACAAATAAGTATAAGCTGCCCATGCACCCACGGCAAGTACTACAACTAAAACAATGCTCCAGATAATTCTTCTTGTGCGTCTTCTCTTATAGTATTTTTTTATTATCAGGTTAATCTTTTCATCCAATAATTCTTTTTCTTCAGGTGACAATAGATTTGAATCAGCTAATGATGGTTCAGCTGGCAATTCACTTGGGATTTCAATATCTCTTGTATCTTGAACCGGTTCTACTTCATCCATCGGTTCTTCGATATATACCGGTGTTTCTTCAACCTCTTCAACTTCTTCTTGTTTTACAGGTTCTTCATATACAGGTTCTTCCGGCTCTTCAACCTCTTCTTCAGGCGTTACATCAGGTATAACAGTATCTTCTACTTCATCATGAACTTCTTCAGGAATATAAACCTCTTCTACTTCCTCTTCAACCAAATCGCCTTCAACAGCTTCCGCGTCAGAGAATACCGGTACATGATAATCAAAGAAATCATCTTTAGGGAAGGTATCATACATACCTAAAGAAAATTTCAAATACTCAATCATATCGGTCTTTTTTAGATCGATAGAAATTTTAAAACCTTTTTCCTTAGCATAGATTTCTAACTCTAAAACGCTTTTCATTTCTAAAAGCTCAGTTTCATCAGCGCTTAACTTGAACTTAGCTACCAAAATCTCAATCAATTTACCCTTATTGATTCGTCTTGGTATCTTAACATCATACTTAGCACCCAAAGCTTTTAAATCACCCAATGTATAACTGGTTAACATTTCTTCGTCCCAATCGTTAATGTTGATGCCGTCCAAGAAACCAACTTGTTCATAGAATACTCTGTTTACGTGATTGTAGAACTCATTGTATCGCATAACTTCCAAATCAACGGTATAGTTATGTTTAAGTTGTTCTAACTCATCAAAGAACTTATCTCTGATTACCAAAGCTTCTTTATTTACGAAAAGCAAGTTTAACATCATTTCCTTATATCGAGACAAGCTGAAATCCAGATTATAGTTTTCAATCATTTTCTCTAGTAGGAAAATTGAAAAATTATCATAACCTCTTAAGCGAAATCTAAGTTCGTCTGTGTAAGTGTTATAAAGTTTCGGTTCAAAAACTTCTGGTCTGATAGTTTCCTTCAAAAGAAAACGATGAACATATAATGGCAACTTGATCTCATACTTGTTCATCAATTTAATTAAATCATCGAGTGGAATAACTAGTAGCAGTTTAGAGAAATCGAAAAATTCTTCTTTATTTTTAAATTTGCTCACAATATCACCCTTTTTATATAAGATAATATTATCTTACTATAAATCATTTTTTATTTCAAGTGACCTAGCAATAAAATAGCGATTTCCTATTATTTTTTTAAATATTTATCAAAAAGAAAAGAGATGAAATCCAATTCATCTCTTCTTGCTTATAGAATAACTCCATCTAAAGACCAAGTTTTAGCCTTTTCAATTTTTACTTCGATAATTTTCCCAATTAACGACTCGTCACCCATGAAGTTTACCAATTTATTATTCTCAGTATATCCAGATAAAACTTTCTCATTGGTCTTAGAATAGCCTTCAACCAATACTTTAACTACTTCACCTTCGAAACGCTTGTTACCTCTTAAGAATCCTTCATTAATCAAATCATTCAGCCTATACAATCTCTCTTTAGCTTCTTTTTCTGGTATATCATTTTCATATTGAGCTGCAGGAGTTCCTTTTCTTGGCGAATAGATGAATGTATAAGCTCCCTCAAAACGCGATTTTTCAACTAAATCCAGTGTTTCTAAATAGTCTTCATGAGTCTCTCCTGGGAAACCGACGATGATATCGGTAGTCAAAGAAACATGAGGAATTTTTTCATAAATTTGATTAACTAAATCAAGGTATTGTTCCTTTGTATACTTACGGTTCATTCTTTTTAAAATGGTGTTTGAACCTGATTGTACCGGTAGATGGATAAATGGCATGATATTGTCATATTTAGCGATTACATCAATCAATTTGCTAGAAAAGTCTTTAGGATGAGAGGTCGTGAATTTGATTCTAGGAATATCAAGTTTAGCCAAGTCTTCCAAAAGATCCGCAAAGTCATACTTATCTTCTAAAAAATCCAATCCATAAGAGTTTACATTTTGTCCTAGAAGCGTAATTTCTTTATATCCTTGTTTAATCAAAACCTTGACTTCTTCGATAATATATTCTTTCTTTCTCGATCTTTCTTTCCCTCTAGTATAAGGAACTATACAGTATGTACAAAACTCATCGCAACCGAACATGATATTAACCCAAGCTTTAAAGCGGTTATCCCTTACTTGTGGTAAGTGTTCAATGATTTCTCCTTCTTTAGAATATACTTCTATTAAAGGTTTTTTGGTTTTTAATACATAGTCGAGATAATCAAGCAGTTTATCGATGTTATGAGTTCCAAATACTAAATCCACATGCGGATACTTCTTGATGATTCTTTCCACAACCGCTTCTTCTTGAGGCATGCAACCAGCTACAGCGATAATCATATTTGGATTGATTCTCTTATAGCTCTTTAGCCTTCCTAATTCCCCAAAAACCTTGTTTTCAGCGTTTTCACGAATTGCACAGGTATTTATGATTACTAAATCAGAATCCTCTAGATGTTCTGTTGGTGTGAAACCTTGTGACTCTAATAATCCTTTTAAAACTTCACTATCGGCTTCATTTGCTTGACAGCCATGAGTTTGGATTATATACCTCTTATCTTTACCGATATCTTTGATATTATTGATATTGGCATATTCTTTTATTTCGACTTCGGACTTGGTTCGCTTGCGAGCGCTTTTTAAATCCGGTCTGTTATTTACTCTATCCATGATATATTTACCTCAAATCATTCAAAAATATTGATACGTTCAATTCTTTTGTTCTCTAAATCCAAGAAACAAGCATTGAATTGCAATGGTGATTCTTTTTGGGGTTTGACTCTCTCTGGAACACCAGATAAAAACTTTCTGATTCCTTGCGTGACGTCTCCGCCAATGATTCCATATTTAGCTCCGGTCATTCCTACGTCGGAAATATAGAGTGTACCCTTAGGTAACACAATATTATCAGCAGTTGGAACATGTGTATGAGTACCGATAATCGCACTAACTCGACCATCAAGATAATGTGCTAAAGCATACTTTTCTGAAGTTGCTTCAGCATGAAAATCAACGATGATATAATCAGCTTCAATTACTTTTAACAACTCATCCATTTTAGTAAACGGATTATCTGTAGCATCATGCATGAAGATCCTACCGATAAGGTTAATTATAGCGATTTTCTTGCTGTTATAGTTGATTATAACGTATTCTTTACCTGGTGTGTCTTTGCCATAATTAGCCGGTCTAACAACGTTAGGGAGTTCTAAAACTTCCTTATAATCAGGCCTTGAAAAAGCATGATTTCCTAAAGTAAAAACGTTAACTCCACGAGTTAAATAATCTTTATAGGTTTTTTCACTTAAACCATTACCTTTTTCAATGTTTTCGCCATTGACGATAATAAAGTTTGGTTTATACTCATTCTTAACATTCATGAAATATTTATCAAAAGCTTTTTGACCAAGCTCGTTATAAACATCTCCTACAAATAATATCTTCAAATATAAAAACTCCTTTTAAAAAATAACCTTCCTAATAGAAATTATCAGGAAGGCTTAATTTTATTTAGCAATATCTTGAGCTCTAGTCTCGCGGATTACCGTTACTTTAATAGTTCCTGGGTAGCTTAGTTTTTCTTCAATTTGCGTTCTGATTTCTCTAGCAACTACGTGAGCTCTTTCATCATCGATTTCATTTGGTTTAACGATGACTCTAACCTCTCTACCAGCCTGAATAGCAAAAGCTGATTCCACTCCAGCAACTTGAGAAGAAATTTCTTCTAATTGCGTCAAGCGGTTAATGTAGTTTTCTAATGACTCCGATCTAGCTCCCGGTCTAGCGGCTGATAAAGCATCAGCGGCAGCGACGATAACACCGATAACTGTTGAAGCTTCTATGTCACCGTGATGGGATGAAATTGCATCTAAAACTGCTTCAGGTTCATGATACTTCTTAGCTAATTGCAAACCGATGTCCACATGTGAACCTTCGATTTCATGGTCAACTGATTTACCGATATCATGTAATAATCCGGCTCTTTTAGCTAAAACTTCGTTTTCACCAAGTTCAACTGCCATTTTACCGGCTAAAAATGCGGTTTCAATTGAGTGTTTAAGGGCATTTTGACCATAAGATGATCTAAAATGCATTCTACCAATTAATTTAGTTAAGTCAGGATGAACTCTACCGATACCTGTTTCAAATACGGCTTCATCACCTTTATCTCTAATGAATTGGTCAACTTCAACTCTTTGTTTGTCAACAATCTCTTCGATTCTTGCTGGATGGATTCTACCGTCCTGAATCAAAGCTTCTAATGAACGTTTAGCTATTTCTCTTCTTATCGGATCGAATCCAGATAATACGACTGCTTCAGGAGTATCATCAATAATCAAATCAACTCCGGTCATTGCTTCTAACGTTCTGATGTTACGACCTTCTCTACCAATAATACGACCTTTCATTTCATCGTTTGGCAGAGCAACAACACTAACTGTTGTTTCGGCTGTAACGTCTTGTGCTAATTTCTGAATAGCACCGGTAATAATTTCTTTAGCGCGTTTTTGAGCTTCATTTTTCGCTTTTTCCTCTTCATCTCTTATGAAGCGGTCAATATCAGCTATCATGTCTTCTTTTACGCGAGCCATGATAATTTCGCGAGCCTGTTCTACAGTGTAGTTGGCAATTTCAAATAACTTTTCATTCTGTTCTTTGATTAAGTTTTCCAATTCAAGGTTCTTTTCATCAACAGCGGCTTTTCTTCGGTCCAGAACTTCTTCTTTACGATCCAAATTGAGTTCACGTTTATCTAAATTAGAAGAACGTCTTTCCAACAGTTCTTCTCTTTGATGAAGTTTGTTCTCAAGAACAGCTACATTAGCCTTCTTTTCTTTTAAAACTTTATCGTTTTCCAAATTTAAATTGTGAATCTCTTGTCTTGCTTCTAACAATTTTTCTTTCTTAATTCGTTCCGCTTGCGTCATTGCATTGTCAATAATACTCTGTGATTTATTTTTTGCAGTTTGGAAACCTTTTTCCACTACTGCAACTCTCAAGATAAATCCTAGTAGTCCACCAACAAGTAAACCTAATGAACTGGAAATAATAATAATCCATACATCTGGCATTATTAATACTTCCTTTCTGATTTAATTTTTTATATAAATGAAAAATATTATAACCATAAATATAAATTTGTTACTACTATATTATATATTAAAAGACGTATCTAGTCAAAAGATATTTCTTAAATAATTCATAAATAAATTTATTTAAAAATAAAAAGAAAACCAAAAAGGTTTTCTCATTTAACTTGCATTTTTTCTTTTACTGCATTATAAATTTCTTCGTAAATTTCTGGATTTTCCTCTAAGTATTTCTTAACGTTTTCTCTACCTTGACCAACCTTAGAATCCTTGTAAGCATACCACGCACCGCTCTTTTTCAAGATTTCCATCTCTGAAGCAATATCTACTATTTCTCCAGTTTTAGAGATTCCCTTTCCAAAAACGATATCAACTTCACAAGTCTTAAACGGTGCAGCAACCTTGTTCTTAACAACTTTAACCTTAGCTTTATTACCGGTAATATCAGTACCTTCTTTAATTTGTTCACCGCGTCTGATTTCTAGTCTGACGGAAGCATAAAACTTTAAAGCACGGCCTCCAGGAGTGGTTTCCGGATTACCGAACATTATCCCTACTTTTTCTCTGATTTGATTAATAAAGATAGCGATACATTTACTCTTAGATAAAGCCCCTGAAAGTTTTCTCATTGCCTGGCTCATAAGTCTTGCTTGCAACCCGACATGAGAATCTCCCATCTCGCCTCTAATTTCCGCTTCAGGAACTAAAGCCGCAACGCTATCGATTACAACGATATCAATAGCCCCGCTTCTAATCAATGCTTCAGCAATTTCTAAAGCTTGTTCTCCGGTATCAGGCTGAGAAAGAATCAACTGATCGATATCTACACCTAAATTCTTTGCATATACTGCATCAAGCGCATGTTCAGCGTCGATAAAAGCTGCATACCCGCCTGCCTTTTGTGCTTCTGCTATTGCATGTAAAGCAAAAGTAGTTTTTCCACTAGACTCAGGACCATAGATTTCGATGATACGTCCTCTAGGATAACCAAAAACACCCATAGCTTGATCAAGTGAAATCGAACCTGAAGATATTGTCTCAATATCCATAGCCCTGTTTTCACCTAAAATCATGATTGAGCCTTTACCATATTCCTTTTCAATCGTTTTTATCGCTAACTCTAAATTCTTTTCTCTTTGTTTGTCATCCATATAATTACTTCTCCTTTTATAAGTCTAGTAAGAATATTACTTTGCTTACTTTAAATTTCTTTAAAAATTATATCTTTATTCTTTAAAAAATAATCAACTGCCGAATAAATTGTCAATATAACGAAGATAATCGTCATAATCATACCGATTATGCTAATTACGTCACCGCCAAATGGCATGATAAAGAAATAATAAACGATAGTTAGCATTGTAAAAGCAGTTTTGATTTTACCGCTCCATTTTGCCGCTACAATCGTTCCTTCATTTATCGCTACCAAACGAATTGAAGTTACAATCAAGTCTCTTGTAATAACAATTAAAACAACCCAGAAAGGCATCCACATGAAAAGTCCATTTAAATTTACATAATAATAGTTCGATAAAAGAATCAAAGTGGTTGTAACCAATAATTTATCGGCTAAAGGATCAATAAATTTACCAAAAGTCGTTACTATGTTTCTCGCTCTGGCAATCTTACCGTCAAAATAATCGGTAACTGATGCTGCTATGAATAAAACACCCATTATATACAAACTTAAATTATCTAACACCTTATCAATCTGCTTGTTTAAAAAGAAGATTATAACTATGAAGGGAATTATAAATATTCTTATCATCGTCAGTTTATTCGGTAAATTCATTTTTTACTCCTCGTCTAAATTAACATTGTGATATACTTCTTGAACATCATCGATTTGGTCTGTCATGGCTAAGAAGTGTTTAAACTTTTTCATATCGTCTTCATTTAAATCAACATATGAATTAGGTAACCATACTACTGAATCGCTGTAAAACTCTAACTCTTTACCTAAACTCTTTAGACTCTCTAAAATATGGTCCAAGTCACTAGGTGCTCCGATTACTGTAATAACGTCTTCATCAACTTCAACGCTCTCTACTTCGCATTCATTCTCCATTAAAGTCTCCAAAGCTTCATCTTCTGTTAAACCGCTAAATGTAACGTATGAACAATACTTATATTGATAGGTAACAGAGTTTTGAACTCCTAAAGAACTACCGGTTTTGGTAAAACATGATCTTACTTCACCAAAAGTTCTGTTAACATTATCGGTTAAGCATTCGACAATCAATGTACAACCGCCTGGGCCATAACCTTCATATCTTACTGGTGAATAATCTTCTCCGATTCCACTTTTGGTTTTTTCAATGTTACGTTTGATAACATCTGCTGGAACTTGATTTTGCTTAGCTCTTTCAATAATTCTTTTCAAGTTCAAATTACTATCAGGATCAGGACCGCCGGCTTTAGCTGCCATATAGATTTCCTTACCGAACTTTGCATATAATTTAGATTTAATAGCAGCTGTTTTCTCCATAGCCGCTTTTCTTACTTCATGTGCTCTTCCCATTTTATTTCACCTTTTTAATTATAGTTTTTTCAGGATATAGTTCTACTACATCCATCTTTTTCAGATGACCCAATCCACGCTTGAAAGCGCCTTTGCTCATCTTGAATACGTGATAGATTGCTTCGACGTCGCTCTTATCCGTATAAGGCATTTCACCATCGTTGTCAATCAGAAATTGGTAAATGATATTGGCGTCCTTATCCAACATCAATTCCTTTTGGGCTATCATTGTCCCTGTATAATTATTATCATTTTTAGATAGAATCCTGACATTTAATTTTTGACCTATTCTAGGCAATTCACGGTAATTATTCTTATGGATGAAAACTTCAGTTCCGTTTTCAGTAAATCCAATAATTCCATTTTCCAAATAAACTAAATGATAGATGTCATAATATTCTTTTATAATCAAATCTTCTGTGAATTCATAGTTGTCTCGCATATCCTGACGGGTCAACAAATGAGCAAAAAGCCTTCCATGCTTTTCTTTCATCGTTACGAACAACTTATCCTTTGGCTTAGGCCATAAGCGGTGGCTCTTGGGCAAATCATCGATTGATAATAATAAATCTTTGACCATACCGTAATACAAAAAAGCCCCATAATTATAATTGGTGGACACAACCTCTAAAAGTTGTGCTTCACCTAAAGTAAGAGATGGAGGTTTTGTTGAAGCAGTGACTCTTGCAAGGTTGTCGTCATACAAAAAAACATCGATTAATTCACCGATTTCGTAAGGTCTTTCCGCCTCTTTCTTATGTAAAAATATTTCATGCTCACCATCAGTTAAAATATAACTGATATCGGCTTCTCGTTTAACCTCTAAACGATTGATTTTTCCTAGGATCATACTCAAAAAAAGTCCAACTCCATTCTACCTAAACATTATAACAAAAAAAGAGAAAGTTGTCTATAAACTTTCCCTTTAAGAAGTACGTTTTTACCACTTATCTTTCATTCTTTTCCTTTTCAATTACAGGTATGGAATTATATCGGAATTTTCTTATGAAATCTCTTATTGAGAGTTCTGAATACTCATAACCTTTTTCACAAGCTTTAACGATATAATTCAAATACAAGCCTAATACATCTCTTTCTTCATAGCATTGCATTGCAAAGACGATATTATATCTTTTATCAATAATGATATACTGTTTAAACATTCCCGCTGCCATTTGATAGTTATTGGCAATCCAAAATTGATAACCATAATAAAACGGAGTTCCAGGTTCGGCTATCTGTTTATCAAGAGCTTCTTTTAGATACTCTTTTGAAACTACTTGTTCATTTTCCCAAACTCCATCGTTCAAGATCAACAAGCCAAATCTAGCCATATCCTGGAGGTTGATTTCTAATCCTGTACATCCGAAAGTATAGTCTTTAATACTTGCCCATTGTGGTTTTTCCATCCCGATTTTTTTATATAAGTACTCATTTAAAAAATCATTCATTGATTTACCAGTTACTTTAGTAACAATCACCGATAAAATAAAACTAGCAAAATTACTATATAAGAAAACCCCGCCAGGTTCATTGACTAAAGGTGTATTGAAAAAGATTTCAAACGGATTATCTTTTGGAGTAAGTTCCGCAAACAAATCCTTTTCTTGACCAACAGTCATCGTCAATAAATGTTTAACTCTTAACTTTTCATACTCCTTTAAGTAGTCTCTAACTTCTTCATTAAAATAAAATAATACAAAATTATCTAGATTAATTAACCCCATGTCAACTAAAATGCCAATAGCTACTGATGTGAAAGACTTTGATACTGAATAAACGTTATTCTTACTACTAGGATCAAAATCATGCGCATAAGCTTCAAATACCTTTGAACCATCTTTAACCAATATCATTGAGTGAATGTTATATAGTTCATCTTCAATTTTGTTGAACATATCAACAATCAAACCTTTATTTATATTAGCTTCTTTACAAGATTTCTTATTGAAATCCTCCTTGGGAAAAATCATCTCTTTCTTTACCTATCCTTTATAAATTATTTTTTATCAATTCTTTGTAGAAGTCAGTAGCTTCTACCAATGAATCTAATTTAATCGATTCGTTATTGCCATGCATTTTCTTTAATTCTTCATTATCCATTCTCACTGGTGAAAACCTTAGATTAGCATCAGTTACTTCACTATAGAATCTACAATCGGTACCGCCTAGCATCACATAAGGACTAACTAACGCATCAGGGAAACATGACTTGATAATGCCTTCTAAATACTTATATCCTTCGCCATTTATATCAACCATAGTTGAAGTATCACGTTTTGATACTATTTCAGCTTCTATGCTATATTTCTTAGCTAATTTTTTAATCACCGCAAAGCTTTCATCAACGTTTTGAATCGGATGAGTTCTTAAATTAGCTATCATATAAGCTTCCGCTGGAATCACATTTTCAGCATCAGATCCCTTCATCATCGTAAAGGCAATCGTTGTCGACAATAAAGCTCGACCGAAAGGAGAAATCTTTGGTAATGCAAATGTCAGCAAACCTTTAAAAAGCCACATGTTGGTAAACAAATACTTATATATACCTTTCATTGATGGTGCTGCAGTTTTAAACAAAGTTTCTACTTCCTTAATCATTTTTGTTTTAAACGGATAATGTTTTTCAACATCACAAACAAACTTAGACAGTCTTGCAATCGGCGTGTTTTTTGGAGGCGTCGATGAATGTCCGCCAAAACTCTTTGCGGTCAATTTGATATCAACATAGCCCTTTTCCAATATACCCACTACAGCCATAGGTCGTTTTAATGAAGGTAAAGAATTACTTAAAACCGTTCCGCCTTCATCAACTACCAGAAATGGTTTTACATTATTTTCCTTTAACCATTCAACTGTTAAACTCGCTCCAAAACCTGAAGTTTCTTCATCTGTCGAACTCGCTAGATAAACATCATTTTCAGGAACGTAGCCATTAATAATTAGTTCCTCACAAGCTTGATAAAAAGCAAACACAGTTGACTTGGTATCTAAAGTTCCTCGACCGTAAATCTCACCGTTAACGATTTCCCCCTTAAATGGTTCATAATCCCAAGAACTGTCAACAGCTGGAACAACATCGATATGACTCATCAAAACCAAAGGTTTATGATCTTTTTTACCCTTCCATTTTAGAATCAGAGATTCGCCTTTGAACTCCTTCAATTCCATAACTTTAAAGACGTTAGGAAATAATTCTTTCATCTTCGTTTTTAAAGCAACAAACGGTTCAAAGTTATCCAATGTTTCATCATAGGAGATTGTTTTGATTTTTATCATCTCTTGAAACTTCAATCCATAAGCTTCACTCAAATCATAATCCAGTTCTTTCTTATTCCCGAAATCCCTTTCTTTAACCATAAACGTATTGATTAAAGCTATCAAGAGCAAGATAACAATTAAGCCGATTATTCCTAAGAGAATATACAAGATAATCATACTTCGCCATTCCTCCTTAGATTAACTTCTTTTGCCATAAAATTCTTGCGACTAAGATAGTCACTAAAGCTAATAAAACAATTACAATAACAATATTGCCATAAACAAAACTTGGAGCAACCACGCTTAGAATTATTACGAAGATAAGCGGCGCGATAACAAGCTTTAAATGATTCTTGAAATACTTATACCCTAAAGCACCAAATAAAGCTGAAACAACCCAATTAAATGCTGGAGCTAAAACCGGTGAATTCAAGAATGGTTTTAAAGGCGTTAACATAATAACACCCAAAGTCATAATAACAACAGTCGTAATTGAAGAAAAAGCTACTGCGATTGTTGAAACAATCTCATTTTCTTCAGTATTGATCTCTGTACCAACAATCTCTTTAGCGTTCATCACGCAAGGAATCTTTAAATTAACCAGATTACCGGTAATAAATGCCAAATATGTTCCACTAGTACCTAAAATCGGTCCATAGGTTAAAACTTCAATGATACCGCCTGGTAAATAAATCAAAGATAAAGTGGCGATACCGACAAGAAGTTTTTGATTATTTGGCGTAACCCCAGTAACTAACCAAATCACAAACGGCACTGTCAACATTACAATAATGCCGATTACAGTAAATATCCTACCTTTAAAATGCATCTCTTCACGATAATTCTTCATTAGTAGATACCTCCTAAACCGAACAACACTGCAATCGTCATTCCTAAAATCATTGACAATGATAATTGAAAGTTCTCCAACCATCTTTGATTCTTCTTGTTCGCAAGATAATCAAAGAACGCCATAAAGATAAAACTCGAAATAAAAACAATCAAAGGTACAAAAGTAGTCTTATCCAAAACGTTGCCGGTATAAGCCCCATCAACAACTTCTTTGACCTCATAATTGATCATCTTTGCGAAAGCGTCACCGAAATAAGCTGAAATCAAACCGATGAAGACAGATTGGAATATCAAACCAGAAAAACTTTTCTTATCACTGACATCAACTTTATCTACAAACTTTTTCTGATATTTTTTAAAGAAAAATAAAGCGAATAAACTACCCCAGATAATCGCAATCGTCATCACAAAAGCAATTGTTACAAAATTCTCAACCTTTAGAGTCGCTACCGTAACTCCATCTGCAGCTACGCTAACTGCCATAAGTTCATAATGCAGAGCCCCTAGAACACTTAACCTAATCCAAGGTAACGGAACCCCAAGCAAACCTGCCATGGTAATAACCCCGATAAAAATACCAATTGAAGGTAAAATCGAAAAACTTACGCTTGATACAACAACCTTCTTGATCTTTTCCTTAGGCATGTTTAGTTCCTTAGATCTTTTATAGGCTTTAAACGCAAAATAAAGCGATCCGCCGATAATGAATATCGTTACAATAAATCCCATTAAATAAAGCCACCATGCATCTTTAACCAAAGCTACATCACTTAAAAAGTATAATCTTGCCATATATCCCCCAAAGTTTTGTTTGTATACCAAATATTTTACTTTGTTTTCGGTCATTTAACAACCTAACTTATCAAAATAAAGTAATATAAAAAGCCAAAATTATCAAACCTTATAAAACCAAGATTCAAATATAATTTTGACTTTAGAATTTTTACACTATTGCAATATGTCTTTTTCAATGTCCTCAAGTTTCATTGGGCGGTAATAATAATATCCTTGAATCATTTTCACACCCATTTCAAGTAAATATTCAACTTGTTCTTTACTTTCGATTCCTTCAGCAATTACTTTAAAACCTAATGAATGACAAAGTTTAATGATAGTACTAAAAACTATTACACCTTTTTCATTCAAGAACTTGTCCGCAACACTCTTGCTGGTTTTAATGATATCCACTTCAAAATTAGTCAAATAATTGACTCCAGCTTGACCTGAACCAAAATCGTCAATTGCGATTAATATACCTAATTTTTTAAAATCATGCAACAAGTCTAGAATCCTTTTCTCTTTATCAATAAACAAATTTTCGGTTATCTCAATTCCAAAATACTTTGGATCGATACCGTAATCATCTAATTTCTTCTTGATTGAAAAAACAATTTCTTGATCATATAGTTGAATTGGAGAAAGATTTATGAACACTGGATAGAGTTTAAATCCTTTATCTTTCCAAACTGAAATTTGCTCAGTAACCTGATCAATTACAATTTGACCAATCTTATTCATCAAACCTGCTTTCTCCGCTACAGGAACAAATATTCCCGGTGACATATTGTTATTTTTAATTCTTAACAACGCTTCAAAAGCAACGATTTCCTGAGTCTTACAGTCAACCTGTGGTTGATAATACATCTCAAATCCATCATTAGCAACACATTCTTTTAACAATTCGACTAGCTGCAGATTTTTATTGTTTCTTTCGACTAGATCCTCAGTAAAGTAATAAACTTTGCTGCTACTTGATTTTTTCGCTTCATACATTGCTTTTTCAGCTTTAGAAATCACATCTACAACATCAAAACTATGTACTTTATACTCAGCTATACCAATGCTGGCTAACAGATAACATTTGAAGCCGTCAATATAAATATCTTCTTCAATCAAGTTGATAATACTGGCTATTGAAGAACTTACATTGTCAGAAACGCTTTTATCAATCGCGATTACAAACTCATCGCCGCCAAATCTTGATACCAACATTGTCTCGCTTGCAATGAGCGTTAATCTTTCAGCTAAGTTTAATAAAATCTTATCGCCAAAATCATGACCTCTCAAATCATTATAATGTTTGAAGTTATCCAAATCGAAATAGACTATCAAAAACTGTTTATCTTTATCAACCCAATCATACAGTAACTTGACCAATCCGCGTCGATTCCATAATCCGGTTAGAAAATCATGATTAGCTAAAAAATCATTCTTCCTTACTTCATTTTTAATTGTTTCGTTATCCTTATTAATAATCTCCAAGAATGTATTAACCGATGAAAACAATCCCTCGAAAATATTCTTCTTAATTTTAGGAATCATTTGATTGTACCTGTTATTCTCAAAATGGATATTTAATAACCTTAACGGTCTTAACACAAAATACCATTGAAATAAAGCATATAGAGTAAATAAAACCATAATGATGATTAAAAATATTAAACTATAATTCGATATAATCTGATTTAATCCTGATAACGACATCCCTATAACTATTGAACCGACAATCTCTCCATCATAATAAATAGGTGCGATCGTTTCCATATACAAATCTTTATAATCTAATATACTTACTTTGTGTGAAACAACTTCTCCTTGCATAGCTTCGGTATAACTTTCATCATCAAAAGAAACTCCCAAGCGCTTATCTTCAGAATCTACAATTACAGTATTTTCCTCATTAAGCATCAATATATAGTCAAGATTTATAGACGCATCTTTTAAATTATCGATTAAAACTTCATTTTCAAATAAAGCAAGTTCCGACTCGATTGTTGAAAGCACGCTAACAACTTGAATGAAACTTCCGTCTTCATCCCTAACATATGCACTTTTAACTAGATAATCATAATCAGTGTGATTACGAATGTCTTCAACAAATTCATCCAATCCTGAAATCATAAAACTATAAATAGGATCGCCTATTGAAGCGGTCCAACCAATAAATTCAGAAAGCGAATCATAAATCACTTCACCTTCAGAACTATAATATGCAATATAGTCAATCGATCTAACACTAGCAATATCAGCTAAGAACTCATTGCTTAACAGATCCTTTTGCGAGAGCACGTAATTTGCGACAGAAAGGTTAACTTCATCTATATCCTTAATTATCCCGTCTCTAAATTCATAATTCAAAGAAATCTGATTTGCAAAAGATTGAGCGATTACAACTTGATTCTCAACTAAGTTTTCTTCATAGTTATTCTTAATATAACTAGTAAAAACAAATGCAAAAAACATCATGATAATCAAAACCACAATTAAAGGTATCTCAATCAATTTAGCAATTTTTACAGGTTTAATATGTCTCATCATAAGCTCCTTGATAGGAATTTAATACATTTATTTCATCATTGTCAATTTTGCTAATGCAGGTTGATAATTAAGTTCAGCTGATTTTTTCAAAAGTTCCAAAGACTTGATTTTATTAGGCATTATTCCGTGCAACCCTTCTTCATAAACTTTACTTAGTTTATAAAATTCCTCACCATTACTTGGCTTTTCAACGGCTTTATTAAGCCAAAAAAGTGCGCGTTTTGCTTCTATATCTTTCAAGATATCATACATCTTGACGCAAGCTTTGGAAAAACCTTTCTCAGCCGCAATTTCATACCAATACCTCATCACCTTTAAAGAAGCTTCGCTAAAACTTGAGTTGGCATGAATATCACCTAACATTTGCATTGAATAAAGCACGTTAACCTCTTGAGCCAAAGGACTACTGATATAATCAATCAATAACTTCTTAACCTCAAGAAAATTCTTATCTAATTTTTTCTTGGATATCTTTCCTGAAACAGTTTCGTCATAAATGATCTGGGCTAATTTATACTTCGCTCCAGTATTACCTTTGTCAATCGCTTTAATCAAATTCTTTTTTGCCGACTCCTTATTGCTTGTAACACCGATACCTTTTTCATGGAAAACTCCAAGCCAATAAAAACTAGCTGAATTATCAAGTTCGGAAGCTTTAGTCATAAACTGCAATGCCAAACCGTCATTAGCGTTTTTAATTTGCTTCCTATAATGTAATAAGCCCAAGTTTATCAAGGCTTCCACTTCATTATTCTTAGCCGCTTCCAAATAAAAATCTCTCGCTTTAGCATAATCGACAACCACGCCTTTACCTAAACGATACATATCCCCTAGCGCATTCATCGCTCTTGAACTTCCTCTATTTGCGGCTATTTCCAAATAATCTCTGGCGCGTTCAAAATCCGTTACTACGCCTTGACCGTACATATAAGATGTACCCATACCTAAATATCCTTCAAGTTCGTCAAGACTATGCAATACCTTGAAATACTTTATCGATTTATCAAAGTTAATCTTTGTAAAATCATTACCGTTATAATATATATTCGCGACTCTTTTCAGTGCTTCGATATCATCCATACCCGCTAAGATTTCATCATAATAAAAGAGCATTTCTTGGCGATAAAGTTCCGATTTTTTCTTCAAATAAATATGTGGCATTTCATAAAGAGTTTTTAAATACTTAATCGCATTTTCACTCTTGTTGACAGCGGCTTTATCCAAATAGAAAAATGCCGTTTCAAAATCATTTTTAACTGTCCTACCATTCAACAACAAATATCCCAAATGATACATTCCTTCAACATTTTCACTAGTTGCGCTTTTTTCAAACAAATCTAAAGCCTTTTTCTCATTTTTTGAAGTACCGATACCCAATATATAATATTGTCCTAATAAATGATAAGCATCAGTTTCATTAAGATTAACAGCTTCTTCCATCATCTTAAAAGCTTTTTTCTTGTTTCTCTTAACACCTATACCATTCAGATACATATCGCTCAGTTTAACATATGCTAAAGGATAATTCATCAAAGCACTTTTTTCATAATAATCAAATGCCTGTTTATGATCAGCCTTTGCTAAAAAATACTTACCTACATTTGCTAAACCAACCGGATTATTTTGATCAGCTGCTCTTTTATAATATGTAAAAGCAACTTCAATATTATTATCTATTCCTTGTCCATAAAAGTATTGATCGCCGATTTCGTTCAATTCTTTTGGCGTCATTTGATTAAGCACCATCAATACCCCCTTAACTCTTTCAAAGCCTTCAAGCTAGGTTCATGTTCAAGATTGCTTGCCAATTCATAATACTCTGCAGCCAAAACATAAGAAGAATCTACTCCTTCTCCATTCTCAAAAGTCTGTCCAATCAAATAATAAATCTCTGGTTCTTTATAAGATTCATAACGCTTCAGTACCTTATATGCAGATACTAAATCTCTATCAACACCTATACCGTTTTTATAGATTTCATACATTAAAGAAATTGCCGGTAAAAACCTTTCTTTAGCCGCTACCTCTAAATAAGGCAAAGCATCTTCAACCTGCTTTTTATTGACCAAAGCTCTACCCGCATTAAACAAATCTTGGGTGGTTCTTGTGTCAGTTTTGCTCTTTGTTCCAATAATTCGGAAATGGTTCATCGCTTCAACACTTCCTGCTAACAAAGCCTTATTCAACCATTTATAAGCATTGTTCAAATCCTTCTTCAATCCCTCACCGCTAAAGTAAAAAGAGCCGATTTTATACATCGCAAAAGCATTGTTTTTCTTCTGCAATTCATTATAGATTTTTATCGCATTAGTAACGCTCTTAGAAACAAACTTACCAGTCTCATAAAAATTCGCTATTCTCAATTTAGCATTATCACTATGCAAAGCAGCTTGATATAATTTGAAAGCCTGCTCGTAATTCTTTTCTACTCCCTTGCCTTCTTCATACATTCTTCCAAGCATGTAAATACCTTCTTCATGAAGACCTTCCCATGCCAATTTAAAATTAGCAAAAGCTAAATTATCGTCAGCATCAACATAGTAGCCATAATAATACATCAGTCCTAGATAATAAGCAGCTTCGGGATTTTCCTTATTAATTTTTCTAAACAACGTAAAAGCATCTTTATAGTTTTTAGCTATAAAGAACTCTTTAGCCCGATCAAACATATCAATTCCCATAGATTAATCAACCCCTCATGTAATTATTATTTTATCACAAATTAACTTCTTTCAACAACCGATGTGTTAATGAATATAGAAAAACTCGTACTAATTTATCAGTTTTGTTTCTCAAGTAATTAAAATATCCTTTTAACTGTTTGGTATAAGCTAAATCATCAATATTACTAAGCTTATAATCAATTACAATGATTTGAGATTCGTCGATGATTAAAAGGTCTATTATACCTCTAAAATGCCCTGCTTCTGTTTCTTCATAAAACTCATATTCTTTATAAAACTTAGGATTCTTTAAACTTCTGAAAACCTCACTCTTTAAGAGTTCCTTGATTGCTAATTTAATAATATCCGGAAAGCTTCTTGTTGAAGCTTCAATATTATTGAAATCAACCAATTCTAAATAGTGATGATACTCACTACCTTTTTCTAAAAAATCAATCGTTTCATCGTCAAGCAGCTCGTTCACTTGTTTTGAGTAAGAAACCTTATCCAAGATTTCGTTCTGATAATCAAATCTTAATCTTTTAATTCTTCCTTCAGTACTATCTATACTACTTTGCTTTTTGATATCATCATCTATCTCAAAATCAACTAAATCCGACTCATCCAAACTCATACATTGATGTAACAAGACACTAAAAGAATTAATGTTTTTGAATTCGTCGATTGCTTCGTTATAGTTCATAACTAAAACTAACTCATTAACAGCTCTTGTCATCGCAACATAAAGCAATCTTATCTTTTCCGATAAGTCTTCTGACTCGACATTAGAAAAATATAGTTTTTGCATAAAGTTCGGATAAAAACCATCCCTATAAGATTTAGTCAGAATTCCTAAATCTTTACTAAAGATGAATGGAGATTTATTCTCAGGATTGTGAAACTGTTTATCAAGACCCACTAAATACACTAAAGGAAACTGCAAACCTTTAGACTTGTGCATTGACATAAGCTTAATAGCATTGACTCTGGACTTTGATTCTTTATACTCAATATCAAAACTGCTGTCGTCTATAATAATTTCCAAATAATCAATTAAGTCTTTAAAGACGAAGCCTTTTAAACTCTTAACTTTCTCTAAGAAGAAATCCACTTTGCTTTCAGACTCTGAAGGATTCTCCAATGTGGCTAAACACTTGTAAATTCTTATTTTTTTATACAACTCTTCCAGAATGACATAATTCGGTAATTCCCAATTTTTAGCGATTAAATCAACTATATCATCATAGATAAGACATAAATAATCATAATTCATCAAACTTTCCAAATCCTTGTAGCAACTGACATTTTCACTAATCAAAAACGATATTATTTCTTGATCCTTCACTTGATAAACAAAAGATCTGGCTACCCCATAAAGTGACGATTTAAAGTTTTTAACCAAGTAATCGTCATCCTTAAAACAATAGATCAACCTTAGCATTTCAAACAAAAATCTAATCTCGTCTCCTGCAAAAAATGGTTTATCATCGTAAACTTCCACAGGGATGTTATACTTACCCAGTTCTTGTAAGTAGATATTAAAATCAGTCTTTTGTGAAACCAAAATCGTAATGTCTTTATATTCTAAATCTCTAAAATCCTTCTTTTTTAAATCATATACCTTTTCTCTTTTTTCTAATCTACAAAGAATATCTTTAGAGACCAATACAATTTCAGCATTAGCTTTTTCAATTTCTTCATATTCTTCTTTTATCTTTTTATAATCATAAACAATTTTCCTCAACCCAGGTTTTTGATGCAACAAACTATCATCATTATAACCGCTGATTAAAACCTGTTTACCTTGGTATAAAACTCCCCCTCGATTAACCGTCATCACTTGTTCAAAGATTCTATTGATGCTTTCTAATACATATTTGTTTGAACGGAAGTTTTCTTGCAAGAAGATTGATTCACCCATGTCACTATGTAAATAATCTTCATATATTCTTATAAAGTTTTTAGGATTGGCGTTTCTAAACCGATAAATCGATTGCTTCACATCCCCAACCATAAAAACATTATTATTAGAAATCAAACTGATAAACTTATCTTGTAAATCATTCGTATCCTGGTACTCATCAATCAAGATTTCTTTAATGTTGTTTCTAAACTTATCCCTAACATCCGGAAACTCTTCAAACAACCTGATTGCATAAAACATAATGTCATCAAATGAAAACAATTTCTCTTCTTCTTTAATGTTTTCAAACTTAATGAGATATTCCCTAACTAATTGCAACAACATTTCAGTTTGAAACTTACTATCCTTAAAACTAGAGATTAACTCACTCTTGTCACTTGAAAACAAATCTTTAAAATCACTTTTTATCTTATTGATTTGGTCAATTATTTTCGGTTTATTAGTATCTTTATTTCTAGGTTTAGTAGGAAATGAAATCGATATTAGATTAGCTAAGAAGTTATCCCCTTCCTTTTTAAGTAACTCTCCTATCAACTCATCGATACGCTCAAGATAATTTTGATAATCAGTATCGTAACTGAAATCACTTTCTAAATAAATTTTCTTAAACAAAGCGAAATTATCTTCAATCTGAAGTTTTATTGAATTGATATATAGTACTACTTTTTCTTCTAGAAATTTTTCATTCAAGAAATAACTATCGTAATCATGGATTATTTTCAAGTAATCCGGTCTTTTCCGAAAAGCTTCTCCAATATTATAAATACTTTCTTCAAGCCAGATATCGCTTTTAGAAAAATACATTTTAAAAAACTTCCTGAAATCTTCTGAAGGATTTAGATAGTAGTTTTCCAAAACGTTTTTAATAAGCGCTTTTTTCTTTGAAGTTATTATCACTTGATCATTGATTCCGATATTGTTGTCCAAACCCAATAAATAATGATATTCCTTAACAAGACGCAAAGTGAAAGAATCAAAAGTCGAGATAATTGCATTATCAATTCTTTCAATTTGTTTAGTTAGATCAAGTTCAAAAATATCATTGACAATCCTTGATTTCATCTCGGCAGCTGCAGCTTCAGTAAAAGTCAAAACAACAAGTTCATCAACGAAAACACCCTTTTTAAGCATTTCAATGACTCGTTCCTTTAAAACCCCGGTTTTACCGGAACCAGCACTAGCGCTGACTAAAACATTTTTACCAGTGATATTGATTGCTTGCAATTGGCTATCAGTAAATCCCATAATCATTCACCACCTAAATGCTTATTCTTAGAGTAACAAATCGAACCGAACTTACAATACTTACAAGCAATATAATTCTTACTCTGAGCATCATAATCTTCCAATAAAGGTTCGATGGTAAAATCTCCAGATTTAATCCTTAAAGCGATATTTTCAATGTTGTTACCTGTATCTTCCAACAGCTTATTCATATCTTCGATACTAATAATAGTATTTCTACTTTCCTTTAAAGTATCGTCTTCTTTAACTTTTACTCCAACAATCTTAGTTACAGTCGGATCGATTCTCTTAACAACCCCAACACTGTCAACAACCATTCCCTTCATCCGGTAATCAAGTTCTTCACCTCGTTTTTCCTTGATTAAAGCTGTCTGTTGGTAAAGCATCGCTGCCGGATTATAATCAGGGTAAAGTTTCTTCAGCGCATAAAGATAAAGCGGTAATTGAATATTATAAACTTTCATCAAATCTTCTTTTTTAAAGTCCTTGCCACTATACTTATAATCAACGACCAAATAATACTTATACTCTTCATCAATCATCACTTTATCGACTACACCACTCAACTTGAAGTCTTCGTTGAAATCTTGATTGATTGAATGTTCAGTTAGGATTTTATCAAATCTTGAGACACTATGAAAATCACTCACTACTTCTTTAATCATTTCAATATTATCTTTAATGATTTCTTGATAAACTTCATACTTATGACTTTCATCTTTAGGAAACTCATATTTTTTCATAATTGCTTGCAAATCATAACTACCGTTATTCAAGAAATCTTCTAAAGCTTTATGAGTAACATTACCTATAAAAGTAAAAATACTTTCTTTAAAATCATCAACTTCCAATAAGAAGTTTAATAAAAAGCTAAAAGGACACTTCGCATAACTCTCTAGTTTATAAGCACTCAAAGTATTTTTTTTGCTTATTAACATTTGTAAGTCGATTTGATTGATACCGCTGAAATAAGGGATATACCTAGAAAGATTATCTTTAAAAGTGCTATGAAGAAGCTTTAAATCTTCATCAGCAATATTATATTTCAAAAATCGATATTTTTTCTTAGCATATTCCAAATATAACAAATCATTTAAGTATGATTTATTGTTAGTGATATATTCATAATCGCTTCTTACAATAACTCTATCTAAGTCAAGATTAGGCTCTCTAGTCTTTTCTATAACTTCTTTAGGCATGAAAAGAATCAAGTTTTCAATTGTCTTTAAAATTGCTTCAGTATTTTCTTTTTCATGTTTATTCAACTCATGAGAACTTGGATAATCAACTTCTAAAGCTTCATTGTTACTTAAGTAATCATTATCTAAATATTTTCTCGGAAAAACCTCATCATAATAATTCATAACTAGATAATAGTGATCTTTTTTTGATATAAAGCTATTGAAATCTACTATCTCTAAAGCATCCTTCATTACTTCTCTTCTGATTTTGATTTTTTTTAGTTCGTAAATGAAACAATCGATATTATTCTTGATTAATTTTTCTGGATAAGCGTTAAAAACTCTAATTACTTCACTTTTTCCTAGTACATCAAGAGAATCATTAATATATTTTTTCGCTTCTGCAAATGTTTTAGTCTTCAATATCTTAATCAAGTTAATCACAAAAGGATATTCATCGATATGCCTACTCTTTCTAAGATTATAAGGAATCAAAGCATCATTAAAAAGTTTTGTAAGTAAAAACTCATCTTCTTCCAATGAATTCAATATATGAATCTTATCTAAACTTACTCCTTTTTCAATCAAAGAGATTACTTCTTCATAAACACCATAGCACATATTGAGTTTATCTCTGGCTTGAACTAGCTTTACTGGAGAAGTTGTATATTCATTGATGATTAAAGTCGCAAAATTTCCTTTTAAAAAACTAGGAATGAAACTATCATTAACAGAATAAATTTTATTGAAGTAAGTATTTTTACTTTTAATAATTCCTTTATTAATCAAATCCAACTTGATTTCTTTAAGTCTATTTACTTTAGGGTTCCGATAGGATTTTTCTACATCAATATAATCAAAATACTTTTTAATTCTTTCTGCTAAGTAAGGATCTATTTTAAAGTTCTCAAGCAAGTAGAAAAAATAGCGCTGATCAAATTTTAAAAAAGAAGTTTTCGAATTATAAAACTCCAAGTTTAAAAACATAGAATTAGCGCTTAAATAATTAAGTACTGACAATTTATCTTGATTGCTCGCAATTAAAAGCGAATTTTCATCAATATTTTTTAATAGTTCCATTGCAACTCACCTAATATAATATTATATCATAAACTGACAGTATAAAAACTAATCATAAGGAAATTTTTACTAAGAAAAAACCCCTAAACTTTTAGGGGTTTTAAGAAAAGAGTATTTGATTATTCAATAGCAATATATTTCTTTGCTTTAACGTTTGTGCCTTCTTTTGGAACAAATACTTTCAATGTGCCTTTATCATACTCTGCTTTAATATCTTCTTCAGCTATTTCTTCGCCAACGAAGAAACTTCTTGCGCAAGTACCTAAGAATCTTTCTCTTTTTACATAATGAGCATCTTTCTTCTCTTCTTCTTTTTCTTTCTTTGCTTCTACAGTTAAATAACCATTTTCTAAAGAGATTCTGATGTCTTCTTTGTCAAAGCCAGGAACATCGATTTGTAGTTCATATCCTTTTTCTAGTTCGAGAATGTCTGTCTTCATACTTGCATTCACGTTTCTAGTTGCTGGTTGGAAAAAATCATCGAAGAAATCATCGAAGAATGATAAAGAATTGTTTCTTTTTACTAATTTTGTCATAATAATTCCTCCTTATTATTTTTATAATTAGCACTCTCTTATATCGAGTGACAATTATATTATAGCACATATTTTAGCACTGTCAAGTGTTAAGTGCTAATTTTTTTAAAAAAAAATAAAAAGAGCCATCAAAGGCTCTATTATTACTCAAAAACTCCGGTAGAAAAATACTTTTCTCCTGAATCAGGGAAGATCATACAAATCTTCTTATCACTTAACTTATGCTCTTTTACATAATCTATAACTCTAGAAAGACAAGCTCCAGAACTAATTCCGGCGCTGATTCCTTCAATTTGCGGTAAGAGTTTGGTAATACGATATGCATCCTCATCCTTTACTTGGATTATTTCATCGACATACTCACTCTTAAAGTTGCCGGGGATAAATCCCGGTCCAATACCTTGAATCTTGTGCGGTCCTTTCTTGCCCCCTGATAAGACCGGTGAGTATGCAGGCTCAATGGCGATTATTTTGACATTTTTCTTAATTTGTTTATAATATCTGCCAATTCCTGAAACGGTCCCTCCCGTTCCCACAGTTGAGAAAAGATAATCTAAATCACTTAGGTCATTATCAATTTCTTTTGCGGTGTTAATATAATGCGCTAATGGATTATTTGGATTCTCAAACTGAGAAGGTTTGATACTTGGATAGATTTCCTCAAGGAGTTCATCTACTTTCGCGTCAGATCCCTTAATGCCTTCTTCGCCTTTAGTCAAAATCACTTTAGCTCCGTAATGCTTTAAAACGTCAATTCGTTCTTTCGAAACTGTCTCAGGCATTACAATTATCACCTTATTGCCATAATAGGCTCCAACCATAGCGATACCAATTCCGGTATTGCCGCTGGTTGATTCAATCAAAGTATAAGTATCATTAATAATTTTTTCTTCATACATTCTTTTAATCATTTCATAGGCAGGTCTTACTTTGACATTATTAGCCGGATTGAAACTTTCAAGCTTAGCATAAAGTTCAACATTAAGTTCAAACAATTCTTCAATCTTTTTTAATCTGACGATCGGAGTGTTCCCAATCGTTTCTAAAATATTACTATAAATTGCCATTTGTTTTATTCTCCCTTAACAAGAGTTCGCCTTCCTTATTAGTCACTACCATATTCTTTTCAATACTTTTGGTAATAAAAACATTCGAACCAATGACAGAATTATCACCAATGACAGTATCTCCACCCAAGATTGATGCATTAGCATAAATCGTTACGTCGTTACCAATTGTCGGATGGCGCTTAGATCCCTTAAGTTTTTGACCCTTTCTTAAGCTTATCGCTCCTAAGGTTACCCCTTGATAGATTTTTACATTATCACCGATAACGGCTGTTTCGCCAATTACAACTCCCGTTCCGTGGTCGATAAAGAAACTTTCACCGATAACAGCTTTCGGATTGATATCGATGCCAGTTACCTTATGTGCATATTCACTCATCATTCTCGGTATTACTTGAACGCCGATTTTATCTAAACAATGAGCAATACGATAAACCACAATTGCATAAAGACCAGGATAAGAAATTATAACTTGATCAAGATTAAACGCGGCCGGATCACCATTAAAATGCGCTAAGGCATCTTTATAAGCAAACCTCCTGATATCAGGAATATGATTAATAAAATCTACGCATAAGGTACATGACTTCTTTGCCAATTGTTTTGATTTCTCTTGATCGGACAAATATAGTAGCGAGTACTTAATTTGTGTTTTAAGCAGTTTATGAAGTTTCTTTACCACTCTTTTTGTATGACTTACGCATGGTAATTCACTTAAATGTTTATCGGAAAAATATCCGGGAAAAATTAATTCTCTTGAAAGTTCAATAATTTTTTCTACTTCTTTTATCTGGGGAATTTTACATGAGCAATGGTCTTTCTTTATCATCATTTCCTTGTAAGATTCTCTGATTGCATTAATTTGATTTGTTAGTTTCATTTTGTTCTACCTCACAATATATCCATTAATATTATACCATATCATAATCAAAGCTATCATTCTGACGCAAACAAAAAACGCATAAAAACGTTTACTTTTTTATGCGTTATAAATATTATCTAAAATTTCCTTAATCTGCTTTAAACTCTTTTCTCCAGCTATCCTTTTGACCTCTTCATCATTCTGATAAATGATTAATAAAGGCAATATTTGGCCAACATTCAAATCGATTAATTTCTCCGCATCATCATCAAAATCATATTCGATTAACTCTAGATTGTCATAACCAGAAAATGCCTTTTTATAAACCTTTTGCATCACTAAACAGCTCATGCACCACATTGCTGTTACCTTGATAATTCTCATAGCGAATATATCTCCTTAAAAGCTTCAATGAACTTGTCAATATCTTCTTTTGTTGTTAAATGTGATAAAGATATTCTAATTGCACTATTGGCTCTTTCTAAAGAGTTGGTAAGTTTTAAAATCGTCAAACTGGTTTCATTGCCAGAAGCACAAGCCGTTGTAGTCGAGACAAAAATATTTCTTTTCGATAACTCCTCTTGAAGATATCGACTAGAAAAATCTAGGAAAGAAACGTTGACAATCTGCGGTATTGAATAGTTGTTGGAATTGATTACTATATTATCAAACTCTTTTAGATTCTTCATCAAATAACTATGTGTTATTTCCACCTTCAAGATTCTTTCATTCAAATATTCCATCGCTGGTTTTAAAGCGTTAAAAACGGAAATAATCAATGGATTTGCCGGTGTTCCAGCCCGAGACTTTGACAGACTTTTACCGCCATGGATAACCGGTGTTAAACTAATACCTTTTCTTACGAACAAACCACCGATACCTTTAATACCGTAAAACTTATGGCAAGAAAAACTGATTAAGTCGCAATCGTTAAGATCAATCGCAACCTTACCTATCGCTTGTGTCATGTCGCTGTGAAAAATTACTCCAGGATGTCTTTTAACTACTTCGCTTATCTTTTTAATATTTTGAAGAACACCTGTCTCTGAATTTACCGCTCCGATACTAACAAGGCAAGTATCGTCATCAATTAACGATTCTAGCTTTTCAAGCTTAACAAGGCCGAAATCATCATTTTCTACTATTTCTATTTCATAACCTAATTTATCCAAATAACTTAAACAACCAACAACTGAAGAGTGTTCAAATCCAGAAGCAATAATCTTCTTTCTTTTACTAGACAAGGCAACACCTTTAATCGCCAAATTATTCGATTCTGATGCACCGCTAGTATAAATCAGATCAAAACCTCGTAGTTCAACCAAACTTAATATGTCTTTAGTAGTTTGATCGAGTTTTTTCAACACTTCCTTACCAGCGGAATGAACTGAATTGCTGTTGGCGAAATATAATTCGTTATCCTTAACGAACTCTCTTAAAACAGCTTTATCAGCCATTGTCGTTGCACTATAATCTAGATAGACCATTCATATCACTTTCTTTCTAATCAACAAAATGGATTGCTTCTTTTTCTAAACCTAAGACAGACTCATGCACCAATTCTTGAATTGTCGGATGAGCGAAAACAGTTTCTTTCAAATCTAAAGCTTCTAGTTTATTCGTAATCGCAATTGCATAGCTAGCAATCAAATTCTCTGCTTCCTTACCAAAGACTGTAGCGCCGATTAACTTCTTTGTTTTTTTATCTCTCAAAACCTTTATAAAACCAGTTTCCGACTCTAAAATAAGCGCTTTTCCATTTGCAGAATATGGAGCTTTTATAAGGTCATAATCAACTTCTTTTTCCTTTGCGACTTCCTCGCTCATTCCCACAGTAGCTATACTTGGGGAAGTAAAGATAACCGAAGGAATCGCATCGTAATTCATATGTTTTTCAATTCCTAAAATATTGTCAACCGCAACTAAAGCTTGATGCGAAGCTACATGTGCTAGCTGCATAATATTTGTCACATCACCAATCGCATAGATATTATCCACATTGGTCTTCATTTGATCATTTACTTTGATACCGGTCTTTGCGTCATGAACAATACTAGTATTCTCAAGTCCTAGATCGTCAATATTAGGACCTCTACCTACCGCTTCTAAAACATAATCACTATCTAAAGATTCTAATTGCTCTTTTCTTTCGAAATTGACCCTAAGTCCTGATTCACTCTTTTCAATACTCTTAACTGCGCTTGAAGTATAAATATCAATATTTAACTGTTTGGCAAATCTAACCAGTCTTAGAGCGACATCTTTTTCGATTGAAGGTAAAATTCTTGGCAAAAACTCCACAACATTAACCTTAACACCCAAGTTACCATATATAAAGGCAAACTCCATACCGATAATTCCGCCGCCGATTATCGTCATTGATTTCGGTAAAGTCTTGTTATTTAGAATCTTCTCAGAATCAAAGACATTTTCAAGATCAATTCCCTTTATCGGTAAATGCTTGGTTTTTGAACCAGTCGCAATAATTATATCTTTTGCTTCGATTATTACTTGTTCTTCATCCAAACTAACAGAAACGCGTTTTTCATCCAAGAATTTCGCGTATCCTTTTATGGTTTCGACACTATACTTTTTTAAAAGGTACTCGATTCCAGAAATTAATTTATCTTTAACTTCATCTTTATTCTCAATTATTTTAGTTAAGTTAACTTGAGGATTTTCTAAAACTATCCCATGTTTTTCACTATTTAAAATATCTTGGTATAACTCAGCTGATTTTACTAAAGCTTTTGTCGGTATGCACCCTTCATTCAAACAGGTTCCGCCAATCCATTTTCCGTCGACCAAAACTACTGATTTGCCTTTTTTTGCTGCGTAGATACTAGCTACATATCCACCAGGGCCAGCACCGATAACCAAGATATCCGGATTTAATACTTTGCTCATTATGTTTCCTCCTTTAAGTCACTTATATAACAATAAAATTATAACAATATTTCGTTTATATTACAACCTTAGAAAAGCTAATAAACAATTATTAGCACTCTAGACTTGACAGTGCTAATAATTGGGTATATAATAGATTTGATCGTTAGAAAAGGAGGGTTAGTATGTATCAAGAACCTAACTATGAGAATGACCAAAACATTTTAGAAAAATTTGGTCGCAATATCAATGAAGCAGTAAAAAAGGGTAAAATCGATCCTGTAATCGGCAGAGATGAAGAAATCCGAAGAATCATTAAAATCTTGTCAAGACGCACCAAAAACAACCCGGTTTTAATTGGAGAACCCGGTGTCGGTAAAACCGCTATTGTTGAAGGTTTAGCCACAAGAATCGTTGAAAAAGACGTTCCAATTGGTCTTAAAGACAAGATAATCTACGAACTGGATTTAGCCGCATTAGTGGCTGGAGCTAAATACCGAGGTGAATTTGAAGAAAGACTAAAAGCAGTCTTAAAAAAAGTACAAAGTTCTGAAGGACAAATTATTCTTTTTATCGATGAAATTCACATGATTGTCGGTGCCGGCAAAACCGAAGGTGCCATGGACGCATCCAATATGTTAAAACCGATGCTTGCAAGAGGTGAGCTTCATTGTATCGGTGCTACTACTTTAAACGAATATCGACTTTATATTGAAAAAGACAACGCTTTAGAGCGTCGTCTTCAAAAAGTCATGATTACCGAACCTTCAGTTGAAGATTCGATATCAATCCTTAGAGGGTTAAAGGAAAAATTTGAAACCCATCATGGCGTTCATATCCATGATGAAGCGATAATCGCCGCAGTAACTTTATCTAATCGTTACATAACAGATAGATTTTTACCAGATAAAGCGATTGATTTAATTGACGAAGCTTCTGCTTCTATTAGACTTGAAATTGATTCAATGCCTGCAGAACTTGATGATATCACGAGAAGAATCATGCAATTAGAAATCGAAAAAAGAGCTTTAGAAAAAGAAACTGACGAATTATCTAAGTCAAGACTAAAAACATTAAAACAAGATTTATCAAACTTAAAAACTGAAGAGTCAGAAGTAAGAAACATTTGGGAAAAAGAAAAACAAGAACTTGAAGAAATTAAGATTGCTAAAGCGAAACTTGATTCGCTAAAACTCGATTTACAGAATGCTTACAATAACTCAGATTACTCTAAAGCCGCAGAATTACAATACGCTAAAATTCCTGAACTTGAGGCTAAGATTAATAACTTGACAAACTCAAGCAATCATAAACTAATTTCTGAAACAGTAACTGAAGAGAATATCGCTGAAGTTGTATCTAAGTGGACGCATATCCCCGTCGCCAAACTGATGCAAGGAGATCGAGATAAATTAATCAATCTTGCTTCAGAACTTAAGAAACGTGTAATCGGACAGGATGAAGCGGTAACGCTTGTAAGTGACGCAATCATCAGACAAAGAGCGGGAATCAAAAACGAAAACAGACCAATAGGTTCATTTATGTTCCTAGGTCCTACCGGAGTAGGTAAAACTGAATTAGCTAAATCCTTAGCCGAACAGCTTTTCTCCAATGAACATCAAATCGTAAGAATCGATATGAGCGAGTATATGGAAAGATTTTCAGTTTCTCGTCTTATCGGCGCTCCTCCTGGATATGTCGGATATGACCAAGGCGGTCAATTGACTGAAGCCGTTAGGAGAAAACCTTATTCTATTGTACTATTTGACGAGATTGAAAAGGCTCACTCAGAAGTCTTTAACGTCCTATTACAAATCCTAGATGATGGTCGTTTAACCGATAATCAAGGTCGTGTAGTTGATTTCAGAAACACAATCATTATCATGACCAGCAATATCGGTTCTAAATTCTTGACTTCAAACGACACTGAAGCAAAACAGAAAGTTATGGAAATGGTTAAACAAAACTTCAAACCGGAATTTATTAATCGTATTGATGAAATCATCATTTTCAATCCGCTTTCTAAAACCGTTCAAGTAAAAATCGTCGATAAGCTATTAAAAGAATTAATCGATAGACTACTAACACAAAAGATTAGAATTGAATTTACAGATGTAGTTAAATCAGAGATTTTAAATCAAGCCTTTGATCCTGATTATGGTGCAAGACCAATCAAGAGATTCATACAACACCATATCGAATCCTTGATTGCAAAAGAAATAATTTCTTCTAATATTAAACCAGAAGTATCATACGTGTTAGAACTAGAAAATGGCCAGTTTACAATAAAAAATAAATAAATAAATAAATAAATAAAATGTGAGATTTTTATCTCACATTTTTTATTTCACTAGCTATTAATCTTTCTAAACTTAATCTTAAAGGCTGATATACCATAAGCATCGTAATAAGATTACTAGCTGCCATCATCAGTTCAAAAGGTAAGTCCATTTTTAGATAAAGCCAAAATATTCCAACCCCTTGTTCAATCATTCTCGCCGGCAAATACACCCAGCCATAAACGAAACCAAACGCAATCGCTAAGATAACTTGGACATAAAAATCCTTATGCCTTATTCTTCTTGCAACAACACCTAGCATAACCCAAGCAAACATCATGGGGACGAAATATAAATAGTTAAGTGTACCCATATATATGTTATCAAGTAAAACATAAGCAGCAATTAAAGGAATCAAAATCTTATAAGGGAAGATACTTGCATAAACGATAACTAATACTACAGTGAATTGAAACTGAGGTATTAACACAAGAAACTGTTCTTGTACGAAAAGGATAGCCAGAAGCATACCCGCTAGGGTTATGCTTCTAACTAATTCTCTTTTAGTAGGTTTCAAGTTTAAAACTATAAACCCTTCCGTCCTCAAGTGGAGTTGCATCAACACCACTCATAGCATAACTTCCATCAATATAGAAAGAAATATAGCCATTAGTAACAGCTGTTGCATCCAATGTATCAATCCCCACTAGATAACGTCCGAAGCCGCCGTCATATGAACATGTTTCATCCTTATCGCCATTAGCATCAGCACAATAGACGGTAAAGTTAGCTCTCAATAAAGCAAGCAATGTGTCTTCTTCATCAAAAGCAATCACTTTAGAGTTTGAAACATACTCAGTTTCAACTTCTGTTGTTTCAGGATTATCACCATTAGTAATAATCTCCACAACAAATGTTGTCGCTTCAGTTGTGATTCCTTGCGTCGTCTCATTTACTGTACTTGCAGTAGTAGTTGATGTGGCACACGCACCCAAAAACACAACTGTCAAGAATAGTAAAGAGCCCAGTACAATTCTTTTTAAAGCTTTCATCGTTTAAATCTCCCTTAATGTATTTAATTAATTTAGGTAGGTCTCCCGACTTAGCCTTTAATCTTACAGCCTTCTCACTTTTTTTTAATAAAGCAATGGCTAATTCATGTAAGATAAACGGACATCCACGGTTGCTGGCACAGTTTAGGAATTTCACCTAATTCCCTGTTATACACCTAAATAATTAGTAAAAATATTAAATTTTATTTATCTTAGAAATCTTTGATCGATTGATCGAAACTTTCCAACAATCTTGCTATATGCAACCCATCAACCAAACCATGATGAACCTGAAAAGATATCGGCATCAGGGTTTTCTCATCTTGCTTGAAATACTTTCCAAACGTAACTCTAGGAATGCTAGTATTTTCTTGGCTAGAGAAAGGATGAGTGACTGAATTAAAACTAAACCAAGGGATGCTTGAAACATAAATCAAATCAAAAACTCCTTCTTCATCCTCCAAATTATCTCCCGATTTAGCTTCTTCTATTGAAACTAATACTTGATTATAAAAAAACTCAAAGTTATCTCTAAACTCTGTATAACAGAATACAAAATTTTCATCATCGTTTAAAACTGTATAAGAAGGATGGATTAAATCATAATAAATTACTCTATCATGGTCAATACGATACTTGAACTCATCAACTGAGTTCATACCTTTAACAATCAAGAATAAACACGTTGGAAAAAACTTTAAATTTTTTTCTTTAATTTTTTCAATTAACAAAGTTATATCGATATTTACATTAACAGAAAAACAAGGATTTTCAAAAGACTTATAAAAGTCATAATGTTTCTTCCTTTTCCAATTGTAAATATCGATATTCTTCATTATAAACTTCCTTTTTCGTATTATTCTTGTGCTTCTTCTTCCTTAGGCGCAATAGCATCTTTGACTTTTTGCAAACCAGAAGAAAATCTTGTGATAACTTTTAAAGCTAAGAAAATAGCTAAAGCAATAATCAGAAAATCAATAACTGCTTGAATAAAGTTACCATAAGTAAGTAATACAGCATCTTCGCTTAAAATCCATTCTCCAGCAACAAATGTAGCATTACCTCTTAATACCACAAACATGTTAGATAAATCAGCTTTAAACAACAAACTGATTAACGGTGTGATTATATCTGCAACTAAACTTTTAATAATAGCATTGAAAGCAGTACCAATAACCAAACCAACAGCTAAATCTAAAGCATTCCCTTTAGATATAAAAGCCTTAAACTCTTGAAAGAATTTTTTCATTTGCGAATCCTCTTAGTCAAGCGGGCTAAAGTTTTCTTTAGTCACTCCACATTCTGGGCATACCCAATCTTCAGGAATATCTTCAAAAGCTGTTCCTGGTTCGATTCCACCATCTGGATCTCCTAGTTCAGGATCATAAATCCATCCACAAACATCACATACATATTTCATAAAATCATTCCTCCTTTTATAGTTTCTATAAATATTATATCAAATAGAAAAATAAAATAAAGATTGTTTCTTAACAAAAAAATAAATAATCTCTCTGAATTGAAAACTCTTAAAAAATCTTCTCTTTACTCAAAATCTCTTGTTGTCTGATTTCTACATAACTTTTCATTTCAGGAATTATTTCTAGTCCAACTTTAATCATTGATCTTAGATTTAAGTCAGCATAAGCTACCGCATCAATTTCAATGGACTTGAGGTAATATCCAGAATCATTCATGTTCGCTGAATGTTGTTCATATTCTAGAAATTCCTTTTTCCAAACATCTAGAATTTCAGCGCTTTCTACAGCATTTTGTAAATTATTGATTTGATACCATTGAAATGCATGTCTAGACTCATGAAAAATAATTCCCACTAATTCAATATCATGGGTCTCAAAAATCAAGTTGTTGTTAATCAATATCTCATTGGTTTGGTAATTGTACATTGATTTAACTTTATCGTAATCATTGGGAAACTCCTCAATTTTTACTATCGAAACTGGTCTATCTTGTATTTTAGCAATTTGATTTTCAAATTGTTGTAATTGCTTTACAGTTAACACTAAAAAACTCCTTCTTAGTTTAAAAATTTGAATTCATATTATTATAACATAAAACAATTGAATTTAAACCAAATTTAATGCGCCTCAAAAAAAAAGAAAAACAGCTTGAAAAAGCTGTTTGAAATTAACTTTTATATTTGCAAAAGATATATTTCTTCATCGATATAATTGTCATCGATATAGATTTTATCAGGCATATCTCCAACTTTCTTAAAACCTAAACTCTTATAAAGTTTAACTGCATTCAGATTATCTTTTCTTACTTCTAAATAAATGTTTTTAATTACGGTTGTTATTCTGGCATAATTGATCGTATGCTCCAAAAGAAGCCTACCTAAGCCTTTATGCCAAAATTCCTTCAATACAGATATGCCTATACTTACATTATGTTTTGTTTTTAAAGAATTATGACCAGTCAACCAACAATCAGCCACAATCTTACCATCAATCTTAGCTACAAAGACTTTAGACGTAACTGAGTCCATACATTTCTTTAAATATTCTTTTTCTTTATCCAAATCAAAGCCACCTTCAGAATCATCCATGATTAGAAAAGATGTTTCTTCTTTAACTTTGTTATATAACTCTAACATCTCACTAGCATCATCTACACTAGCTTCCATGATATCGACAATCGTATTATCTTTTAAAAATTTCATATCTTTCACATCCTTTTATAACACACTAATTATAACAAACTTATCTTGAAAATTCAAATCGTCATAAAAAAGAAAAGCACTGATTTAAACCAGTACTTTTATAAAAAAATTAAAGGGGATATTACATTAAAGCGACTAAGTCTTCATTTTCAATTTCATCTTTGTCATCATCTTCATAATCATCATCAATTTCTACTTCTTTATATTTACCTTCTTCTTCAATTTCATAAATATAAACTTTTTCACCTAATTCATTTTCAGTTTCGAATATTTTAATTTCGCCTTCGACACCATTTACTTCATATTCTAACTTATACTCGATTCCACCATCTTCAAACTCACGTTTAAATTCATAAGAATTGTCACCATCTTCAATTTCGATCTTATACTCATCGTTTTCCACTTTGATTTCAATAGAAATTTCTTTTTCAACACCATTGATGTAAGATTCCATTTCGAATTTAGTTTCAGTTTCATTGTCTTCAGTCTCAACTTTATAAGTCATTTCAACATAGTTGTCGCCATTTCTAGCAATCAAAACCATTTTTTGTTCTTTTTCATCTTCTTGAGTTGAAGCAGTTGAGTCATTATTTACGTTAGTGTTTGATTCTTCAGTTGTTGTTGCTGAAACTGTTGACTCAGTAGTTACTGTAGAAAGATTTGTGAAAGATAAATCATCTGCGTCATCATCTTCATCTTCATCTTCATCGTCAAATTCATTGTCATCCTCATCATCAAATTCGTCGTCATATTCGTCGTCATCGTCAAACTCATCTTCATCATTGTCATCGTCATCTAAATCATTATAAGCTGTTATTGTATATTCTTCTCCATCAATAATAAAGATACCGGTAATCTCAGAAGTTTCTGAGTCGACATTGTAATATAACTTATATTCTTGTTCAGTAACTAAGATTGTAAGCATAAATTCATATTCTACTCGATCAGAAGCCTCTTCACTGATAGAACAAAAACCTGTAGCTCCATTCTCCATAAAAGCTTTAAGCAATTCTAAATACTCATTTACAGTTTCTAATTCGTCTTCAACTACGATTGTTTCTTCAGCTAAATTTAATGACATCTTAGTTTCATTAGAACTGTTTAAGTTTAACATGTTTCCAGATAAGTAAGCCATAGAAGCTAATGATTGTTCACTTGATAAAGCAACTGTTTCGCTTGTTGTTGAACAAGCCATAAATCCTAGACCCATAAGGGCAATAACCATAATACCTAATAATTTTTTCATAATTTTTGAACTCTCCTTATTCTATATTAATTTTAAATTTTTGTTTGTTCGTTAATATATACAAAGGAGAAACCGAAGTTTCTCCTTTTTTTTAAATTTTTTTATAGATTATATGTACTTATTTGAGAGTTTAACATTAAATCATCATCTTCTTCGTCTATTTTTTCATCCTCATCATCTTCTTCATCATCTTCTATATCTTCTTCGTCTTCATCTTCGTCATCATCAGGATCCTCTAAATCAATGTCTTTTTCATAATCTCCTTCAGTAATATGGTAACTATAAATAGTTTTCCCAAACTCATCAATTGACTCAGTTATATAAACTTCACCTTCTAATTCGTTGAGTTCATACTCCATAAAGTAAATTACTGATCCATTTTCTGAATACTTCTCTAACAAGAATTCATCTTCACCCTGTATAATCTCAACTTTTACTTCGTCAGAATCAAACTCGATTTTAATTTCTTTTTCAGAATATACAGAATTAATGTTTTGCTTAATTAAATATTTTGTCTCGATTTCATCACTTGTTTCACTCTTGTATTCGATCTTAATAAAATCGTTATTTCTTCTTGCGGTAAGTTCAAGTTCAAACTCATCTTCCTTTTCTTCGAATTTGCCATCGACAATCATCTTCCTACTACCAATGTTGATTTCACCGGTGATATTGCCTTCATCATCAAAATTAAGGAAAAATACATATTCTTTGCCATCAACCAGATAATTGATTTTATATTGATAATTTTGATCTATCAATTCCTCAATAACGGCATTTTCAGTAAAATCGCTATTATCGATGAATACCTTAAGCATATTAAAATAATAATTAAACTCATCGATATTTTTTTCAAACTCTGTTACACTATCGTCTAGCTCCATAAAGGCTAATTGTGTAGCTGTAGTGCTAACTACTGCGTTGGATATGATTGAAGCTGACATATAGGATGTTTCAACTAATTTTTTAGTTTGAACTTCGTTTAAAGCAATTGGTTGGTAAGGATCATTTCCTGTTGTCGCAATTACCACAACAACCAATAACGCAATACTCATAAAAACTAAAGCGAATTTAGCTTTGAATTCTTTAAAAAACGATCTAAAAGAACTTTTCTTTTCAATTCTCTCCATAACTGAATCTATAATTTTTGATTTAGAAATTTCCATTCTTTGTTCATTGATTTCTCTATTCATTTTTTCCATCTATGTCACCTCCTTTTTGAGTTTTTCTACACTTACTTTTATGGCTTTATAAATTGTTTTATCCGGAATCATTAATGTTTCGCTAATTTCTTTAACGGTCAAATTACTAAAATAATGCAAATGCATGATTTCATAATGTTTAGGCGATAACACCTGTTTCATTACACCCAATACTTTATTTATTTGGTCGTTTTTAACTGCCATTTCTTCAATATCTTCACTAGACTTATTGATACTATCGTCATACTCATAAGTGTTATTCTTAATCCTTACTCTCGCTGACTGTAAATGATTCAATACATAATTTTTTGCGATTCTATACATCCATGTCCTAAAACTAGCCTTCTTCTGATTATACTTCTTTAGTGATTTATAGATTTTAAAAAATATCTCTTGTAATAAATCTTCTGTTTCACTATAACTGTTGGTCATGTTATAAACATACTTAAATAGTTCATTATGATATTTATCAATTAATAATGCATACTTATTTTTATCTTCTTCAAGAACTTGTTTGATAATTTCAAAATCTTCCATATGCATCACAACCTTTCTAAGTATATTCTACCACAAAAGATTCTGAAATATCTTTTAATGTTCTTCTTTTAATATATACCATGGAACTCATTTTTTTCTAAGTATCTTTCTTGATATTTTTGCATATACCTAGCATGATAGTACTTATCTCTAATAAACCCAACAAACAATCCTACAAAAACAATTAACAAGAGTCTAAATAACCAATATAGAATCTCAGCTTCACTATTATTAGTTATTTGATTAAACTGCAATGGTCTGATTAAAAACCCAATAAAGATCACATTGATTGCCGTTGCTTTAAAACCCAGTACATATCCGCTAAGTATAGCAGTTAAGTAAAATAAAGATGAAATTATTGAATTAATTCCACCAAATTGCAGTGTAAGTAGGTATATTAGCATATTTAAGGTGAAAATCAGACTGATATAAATCCATTTCTCATTTTTTCGTTTTTGTAACATCTTTTTCTCCATACTTCTTGTGATTACATTAATATATACAATTGAAGTTAATTTTTTTCTCAAAAAAAAAGAAGAATAAAATATCCTTCCTTTAAAGTTGTTGATTAATTTCGTCCAATATTAAATTTAAATCATCTAGTTCTTTAATTAATGTCGTATATTTCTCAATTGATAATTGTAGTTTTTCAGCCATACCTAATGGCACATCAACAATATTTTCTCTTAATTCATAACCTTTTTTTGACAGAACAACATTCATCCTTCTACTATCCTCAGGATTCTTAATTCTTTCTAAATATGAAAGTTCTTCCAATCTTTTTAAAAGTGGTGTTAGAGTCCCAGGAGAAAGATTGATTTCTATGCTCAAGTCTTTAAAATCAACTATTTCAGCTTTGAAGAGCGCTAACATTACAACATATTGAGGGTATGTTAGATCATATTTTTCCAAAAAAGGCTCATAAGCTTTAGTCATTTTTCTTGAGATTGAATATAGTCTAAAACATAACTGATTATCTAAATCTAAAATTTCTTCCATGGTTTTTTACCTCATTTCATTTGTGTTCTAATAATATTCTACTAAAGTTTCTTAAATAATGCAAGATGCAAATAACCCGGATTACTTCCGGGTTATTTACTAGAGGAGAAAATTAGTATTTTATTCGTAAAGTAATACCGCACTTATTACGTGAATTATTCCGTTTGTGGTCAAAATATCTTCTGTAACTACTTGTACTCCATTAACGAAGATTTCACCTTCTACTACTGTAAAATCTAGGTTTGTACCTTGCAATGAAGCAACAGAGATAGGTGCTAGTGCTTCTACATCAGTTGAATAGTAATCACCGCTAAGGACGTGGAACAATAAGATTTGATCTAAGTTTTCTAATGCTAATAGTTGATTAATATCTATTCCTAAAGCAATCATTAAATCATTGAAAGCATCATCAGTAGGTGCGAACACTGTAAACTGTCCTTCTGCTTCCAATGCACTTGTTAATCCTGTTTCATTCAATGCTGCTAATAAAGTTGTGAATGATCCAGCTGCTTCTGCTGTTTCTATAATGTTCAATGTAGGTTGTTCTTCTGTTGTAGTTTGTTCTGTTGTAACTGGTTCTGTAGTTGGTGCTACAGTTGTAGGTTCTTGAGTTGTTGGTGCTACTGTTGTAGTTTGGCCTGAACATGCGGCAATAACAATTGTGAAAGTTAAAAACAAATAATAAAGCAATAATTTTCTTAACCATA
>JAVEQW010000001.1:0-20193 GCA_034007385.1 Candidatus Izemoplasmatales bacterium | reverse complement strand
GTAGTTGGTGCTACAGTTGTAGGTTCTTGAGTTGTTGGTGCTACTGTTGTAGTTTGGCCTGAACATGCGGCAATAACAATTGTGAAAGTTAAAAACAAATAATAAAGCAATAATTTTCTTAACCATAATCTTTCGCCAATACATCCTTAATTTTGTATTGACTTGCTTCCTTTATATTTTTTTGTTTGTGTCCAAATGTTTTTCGTGCTTTAATTATATATTAACTTTCGTTTGTACGCTAATAATATGCTTCGTTTTTTATTTGAAATTCAAACATTTTTTTATTGAACACCTTTAAATCTACATTTTTAGATATATTTACTATTTGAAAATCAAAAAAACAAGACCATTTTAGGTCTTGTTTTGAACTTCTAATAAATTTTTCCCTTTTCTTTACCTAATAAAACTCGCATTGCTCCTTCAACCAAAGCTTGGATTTCATCCTCACCAGGATAAACTGTTACTTCTTTTATAGGATCAACATATTCTTTAATCTTATTAGTAAAATATTTGCTATAGGCAATACCCCCAGTCAAAATGATACCATCAATATCTCCACCAGCCACAAAGTACATTGCGCCAATCTCTTTTACTACAGTATATGCCATAGCGTCGAATATAAGCTTTGCATATTCATCGCCGTCTTCAACTCGCTTTTCAACAATTCTAGCATCGTTAGTGTCTAGATAAGAGGCAATACCTCCCTTACCAACTAACATCTTTTTAACTTCATCTTTTGTATATTCACCACTAAAGCAAATATCAATCAATGGGTATGTTGGAATTGTTCCTGTTCTTTCAGGTGAGAAAGGTCCGTCACCGCCAAGCGCATTGTTAACATCGATTACCCGACCTCTCTTATGTAAGCCAACACTGATGCCACCACCCAGGTGAACAACTATTACATTGATATCCTCATAAGCTTTATTAATCGATTGAGCAAATCTAATTGCGATTGCTTTTTGATTTAATGCATGAAAAATACTTTTTCTCTCGATTTGCTTTAAACCGCTGATTCTAGAGATATCATCAAATTCATCCACCACTACCGGGTTAACCGTGAAAGCTCTTTTACCTTGTTCTTTAGCAAATTTATAAGCTAATATAGAACCTAAAGCCGATGCATGTGCGCCATATTTCATAGAAGATAAATCATCGACCATTTCTTTGGTAATCTCGTAAGTTCCACCTGCTAGAGGTTTCATCATTCCGCCTCTACCGACAAAAATATCGATATCTTCTACATTTGTATTATTATGTTCTAAAAAGTCCATAATCATCGCTTTTCTAAAATCTATTTGATCGATTATGGTTTTAAAAGGTTTTAACTCTTTAACGTCATGTCTAAGAGTTTTTTCTTTAATCACTTCTTCATTTTTATAAAGTGCAACTTTCGTAGATGTACTACCAGGATTAATTACTAAGATTAGATAATCCGTCATGATTTAACACCGCCAATAAAATTGAATTTAGTTTCGCTTCTGCAGAGTCTGCTCTTGAAGTTAGAACGATTGGACATTTTGCCCCTAAGATAACTCCGGCACTCTTACCTCCGGCCAAGAAAACTGAAGTCTTATAAAAAATATTTCCAGCATCCAAATTAGGGAAAACCATAATATCGCAATCACCGCCGACAACTGAGGTAATTCCTTTTTGTTTGACTGAATCCATTGAAACCAAATTATCAACCGCAAAAGGTCCATCGATATAGAAATCGATTGACTTATCTTTATAGTATTCAAGGATTTGTTGAGCTTCTACCGTTGATTGAATTTTTGGATTAACTTTTTCAACCGCACTAACTAAACCAACCTTAGGTTTATCATAGCCTAATGACTTAGCTAATTTGACTGCAGATTCAATAATCATGATCTTTTGATCAACGTCTGGAGAAATATTCATCGCTCCATCAGTCGCAAAAAGACATTTATGATAAGTTGGATAACTTACTATTCCTACATGAGACAACAGCTTAGCGTCTTTAATACCGTACTCGCTATTAACAACACCCTTTAATAAAACTTTAGTATCAATTAAACCTTTCATCAAGATATCAACTTGCTTATTATTAACCATATCCATTGCGATTCTTGTAGCTTTATCTCCATCTTCTTCATCGATGATTGAATATGGCTTTTTTAAGTCAAATTCTTTGATTAAACTTTCAATTTCATGTCTTTTACCAATCAAAATTGGTTCGATTATACCTAAATCAGACGCTTCTTTAATCGCTCCGATTACATGGTCATCATGCGCAAAGACAACCGCGCATTTTGTGCGGTTGACTCTTTTAGCCATGACCAATAGTTCATCTATCGATCTAAGCATATTTAACACCTAAGTTTCTTACAAAAGCTTTTCCAGCTTCTAGAGCATCTTTATTGATTTGAACTAAATCTGCTTTTCTTTCACCAAGAATCTTCTTAATGATTGCTTCAATAGTTTCATCGCTGAAAAGGTGAGTCAATTCCAAGTAAGCTCCCATCATAACCATGTTCGCAACTTTAATATTTCCAAGTTCATTGGCGATATCATTAATTGGTACACCAACAGCCAAAGCCTCTTTTAATTCTACTTTTTCATCAATCAAAGAAGAATTATATAGTACCAGACTGTTCTTAGCCATATGTTCTTTGAACTTATCTAATGATGGTAGATTAAAAGCTACCAAATGATCAGCATTTTTAAATACTGGAGAATTGATTTGTTTTTCACTAACGATTACTGAACAGTTAGCTGTACCGCCTCTAGTTTCCGGTCCATATGAAGGAAACCATAAGCCATTAATCCCGTCTTTAGTCGCGCTATAAGCAAGGATTTGTCCGAACATCATAACGCCTTGGCCACCGAAGCCAGCTACTTTAATATTCTTCGCGTCCATTATTTACTTAGCCCCCTTATCTTTAAATACTCCTAAAGGATAAACAGGTTCCATTGCTTCTTTGCTCCACTTCATAGCATCAACTGGTTTTAATCCCCAGTTAACTGGACATGTCGCAACAACCTCAATCATTGTAAATCCTTTATTATCCATTTGATATTGGAAAGCTTTTTTTATTGCACGTTTTGCATTAATTACATGTTTAGGATCATATGCCGCTACTCTTTCTAAATAAGCAACGCCTTCAATCGTTGAAAACATTTCGCTAATCTTAATTGGATTACCATGATGAGCAACATCTCTACCATCTTGAGAAGTCGTAGTTTTTTGACCAATCAAACTAGTTGGAGCCATTTGTCCTCCGGTCATCCCATAAATTGCATTATTCATAAAGATAACAGTAATGTTTTCACCTCTGTTAGCCGCATGAATAGTTTCGGCAATACCTATACTTGCTAAATCTCCGTCACCTTGATAAGTGAAAACGATATTTTCAGGTAATACTCTTTTGACTCCAGTTGCTAGAGCACATGCTCTACCATGAGGAGATTGTTGAGCGTCACAATTAAAGAATTGATAAGAAAATACTGAACATCCTACTGAAGCAATCGCGATTGAACGGTCTAAAATACCTAATTCAACTAATACTTCTGCGACTAACTTATGAACGATACCATGAGTACATCCTGGACAGTAAGATAATTTAGAGTCTGTTAAACCAGCACTTTTTTCATACTTAGTTTCCCACATCTTACTTCACCACTCTTTCGTTAAAGTTTTTAATCGCATCAACGATTTCCTCTGGATCTGGTAACATACCGCCGGCTCTACCGAAGAAACCAACTTTATGACGTCCATTGTTAGCTATTAAAACATCATCCAACATTTGTCCCATTGACAATTCACAAGTCAAAATCCCTTTTACATTAGCTGGAATTTGATCAAATGCAAGTTCAGGATAAGGGAATAAAGTAATCGGACGAATCATTCCTACTTCAATTCCTTGATTCTTTAACATTTCAATGGCACTACGGCAAATTCTTGCCATTGTTCCATATGCTACGATTACATACTCTGGATTTTCAAAGTTAACTAGTTCGAATCTAGTTTCATTTTTCTTGATTTGTTTATATTTTTCATGTAAATGAATATTATGATTTTCTAAAGCCTGTGGATCTAAATATAAAGAATTGGCTACATTTCTTTTCCCTGGATGATCTTTCGTTCCAGTAGTCGCCCAATCCTTGACTGGTAAAAATCTTTCTTTTACGGGACGGTCAAAATCAACGCTCTCCATCATTTGCCCAATTAACCCGTCAACTAAAACCATAACTGGATTACGGTAATAATCCGCTATATCAAAAGATTCTTTGATAACGTCAATTGTTTCTTGAATACTTTCAGGAGCGAACACGATCAAATGATAATCACCATTTCCGCCGCCTCTTGTTGCTTGATAATAATCACCTTGAGAAGGTTGGATACTACCAAGTCCAGGACCACCACGCATTACTGATACAATCAAACATGGAAGTTCAGCTGCGGTAATATAACTGATACCTTCTTGTTTTAATGCAATCCCTGGTGAAGAACTACTAGTCATAACTCTTTTACCTGCTCCAGCTGCACCATAAACCATGTTTATTGCACTAACTTCTGATTCCGCTTGTAAAAAGACTTTTCCATTAGCCAACATATGTTTTGACAAATACTCAGGAACTTCATTTTGTGGGGTAATAGGATAACCGTAAAAAGCGTCAACACCACCTTTGATAGCCGCTAGAGCAATCGCTTCATTACCTTTCATCAATACTTTAGCCATTATTTATTCACCTCAACTTTAATTACTGAATCGGGACACATAATAGCACAAAAAGCGCAACCGATACATTTGTCTGGTTCACTTACCTTGATGATATTGTATCCAGCTTTGTTCAGTGTCTTCATGTCCATGTAAAGAATGTGTGTCGGACAATATTCTACACAAAGTCCACAGCCTTTACAAATTTCATAGTTAAATTCAACTCTTCCTTTTGGCACTTTTATTCCTCCTCATAACCAATTCTTTCTAAAATATAATTTTAATTTCAGTATCTCACCTTGAAATACCAAATTATCCGCAAATAGATTTTCCCAAACTGCCGTATAGACAATCGGTAATTTTGTTGTTTCACTTACTTCTTTAATTAATTTTTCTCCATACAAAATATCTTCTAAGGTAGTGTCTCTTAAAAGATTGGAATTATTGATTAAACCTGTTACTTTAAATCCGCCAGTTCCTTCAATTTTATTGATTAATTTAATTATTTTTTCAGAATTGTTGCTTTCTTCTCTATATACGTTAATCACTAAAAACAAGTCGATATTTGTATCGTTATAGTCTTCGAATTGCCTTAAAAGTTTAGCTCCAACATCATTTCCACCTAAATCATAAACCGCTCTTTTCTCACTATTATGAAATGGTATAAAGACTCTTGCAGATATATAAGGCATATCAACGTGCATTTTATAATCTAAATCACTTGATATAACTTCAATGTTATTTTCATTAAAAATCTTTTCTTGTTCTCTGGTTCTAAAGTAAGGATTGATTACATCCAAATCCACAACATAATCAACATGTTCTTTTATCGCTAAATTAATCGCTAATTCGCTCTTACCAGAGCCATAGTATCCTGTTAAAAAAGTTATGTTTTTCATATATTATTATGCGACTAAAAAATCACATAAAACTCCTTCCAAAGACCTCTTTACAAAAATAAAGTTTTTCTAATAATTAGAAAACGCTTACAAAAGTATTATAACATTTAAGCAAAAAAAGATAAAGGATAAATTTTTAAAAATATAAAAGGCTCAATCCGTTGTTAAAAATATCGGTGATGAGCCTTGTTAAATTATATTAATTTAAAACGTTAAAAATATTTTCTAAAATGCAAAAACAAATTTATCGAACTTAATACTATTCCAACACTAGAGAATATTGTCGCTAAGATAACTCCAATTCCCAAATCGAACCAGCTAAAATTATACTCAATTTCAACTATACCTGTAATAATCCCTTTCGTGTTCTCGCCAAAATTCAAAAAACATGCAAAAGCTAGGATAAAAGCTGCTAAAGATAAGATTTTATTAAGAAATTGCATATTTTCTGTTTCTGTCTTACTACTACTTGACTTAATAACTTGAAAACCGGTAAAAATAGCTACAAGCGGAAAGAAAAACGCCATAAAATTCCAAAAATTAAAGCCAACTGACACACTTCCTAAATCATATAAACTGGCAATCTCTGTTCCGATAGTTGCCTCTACTCCGTTTAAAATTACCACACCATCATTGACAATTGCTGGTAAAAACATCATTAAAAAAATAGAAATTGCTAAAGCTAAGTTTAAAACCGGTAAATACTTTTTTAATCCATTATACATAATACTCATCCTCCGTTATTTATTATGCTCTTCAGCTAAATACATAAAATTTATTGTTAAAACACTATTTTCATTAGTTTCCATTTCATTGACATACTCATCAAAATTAGGAGCCATAGAATAAAAACCAAAGTCGGGAGATTTCAATTTCATCTCATCTATTTCCTTGTTTTTCAAACTGATGATGTTGACCATAAACATTTCGTTCCTACAAGCCATTACAGCATCATTCTTGTGTAATAATCTTTCCTCACTCTTATCTAAGACGGTATAAACGTTAATCACTTTTTGAGCCCAATTAGTAAGTCTAAATATTATCTCTTCTTCAGTATTGGTCCTTTTTTCATCAATGATAAAATCTTCCTTGTATATCAATCCTTCCACAGTGGTATACATTCTAACTTCTACAGTCTCTTGGTTGTCCTTTCTAAAAACAACACATGAAAATGGTAGATAATCATCATTCCAGATAACTAAAGATGTTAGCTTAAAATTTCTTTCCTTAACCCATGGATTCTTTTTTGACTATACTTCATTTACACTCACCCCTTGTTTTGACAGTATCAATATTATAAGCGAACGAGTAAAAAAAATCTAGTGCCTTAAGTCTTAATTGCATTTATTATCAATCCAAAGAAAAGCACCGGCTTTTAAAGCGGTGCTTGATTCTTGTTTCTAAGAATAAAAAATACTGTATTCAAAATTAATACCAATATACAAATCATCATCACTAAATATACTGTAGTTGTTACTAATTCATGATTTTCTTCTAAAGATAAGATAGCCATGATTAATTTATAAATCAAAACCGGTATAAACAAGGCAAATGATAAATATACTCTTGTAAAATATGGTTTAACTCCCAAATCTTTAAAATGCTTCTTTGTTAAAGCCAAACCAACTATTCCCATATGCATCAATATTAACCAAAGAAAAAAGATTGGAATTTCACTAATTTGTAGCATAAATAGCATAGATAGGGTAAAAACATTTGTTATAACATAGATGATTAAGAACTTATTTTTCCTACTGTCCATCACTTATCCTCTTATCTAACCCTCTAGCAATCTCATCCTCACTAAATCCACTTAGCTTATGACAAGCCACAAAATGATTATCTTCTACTTCGATTAAAGGTGCAGGAATATCTTTACAACCCTCCATAGCATATGGACATCTTTGCCAGAATCTGCAACCCTTAGGCGGATCTATTGGTGATGGAATATCACCTTTAAGAATTGTTTTTTCTCTTTTGATATCTAAATCAAGGATCGCCGAAATTAAGGCATTGGTATATGGGTGTAAAGGGTTCTTATAAATAGCTTTTGTAGATCCGAATTCCATTACTTTTCCCAAATACATTACTAGAATTCGATCACAAACGTTTTTAACCACTGCTAAATTATGAGAAATAAAAACATAGGTTAGTTTTAAATGATCTTGCAGATCAATTAAAAGATTAAGTATTTGCGCATGAACACTAACATCAAGTGCCGATACCGGTTCATCACATATAAGTAAATCCGGATTTAAACTTATCGCTCTTGCAATCCCAATTCTTTGTTTTTGTCCTCCAGAAAAATCACTTGGATAACGATGAAGATCTTTTTCATCCAAACCGACTAATTTCAAAAGTTCCAGAACTCTTTGTTCCATCTCTTTTTTAGTGAAACCGCCTCTGATAAACATCGGTTCTGATATTAGTTGGTAAACGGAAAATCTCGGATTTAAAGATGAAAACGGATCCTGGAAAATCATTTGCATGTCACTTCTTGTTTTCTTGAAATCTGTTCTTGATAAACTAAATAGATCATTATCCTTAAAAATAACTTTGCCGCCGGTTGGTTTAACCATACCAATCATAGCATTAGCTAGAGTTGATTTACCACATCCGGACTCGCCAACAATTCCAAAAGTTTCTCCAGGATAGATTTCTAAAGAAACATCACTAACTGCACTGATATGTTTTTTCTTTTGAAAAGGCAATCCACCTTTTACCGGAAAATCTACATATAAATTTTCCAACTTGATAATTGGATTCTTACTCATTTGTTTCACCTCCGGTAAAGTTAATAGGATGATAACAACGAATCTCCCTACCATTATCAAGTCTTTCAAGTGGTGGCATCTTTTTCTTACAATCATCAGTTGCGTATTTACATCTTGGATGGAAATAACAACCGGTAGGTTTAAACATCGGATGCGGTACTGAATCAGGAATCTGAACAAAGTGTTTTGTCGTATCGCTTAACCTCGGTATCGATCCTAATAAACCTTCTGTATATGGATGATGAGGTGTTTTAAATAAATCCTCTACTTTAGCCTTTTCCACGATTTTTCCTGAATACATCACATAGACTGTATCCGCAGTATGCGCAACTACACTCAAATCATGTGTAATCAACAATAATGATACGTTGTGACTTCTTTGCATACTTCTTAAAACTTCTAACACTTGCGCTTGAATAGTAACGTCTAAAGCTGTAGTCGGTTCATCCGCGATGATTAATTTTGGCATACAAGCAAAAGCCATCGCAATCAAAACTCTTTGTCTTAACCCTCCGCTCAATTGATGCGGGAAAGCTTTGGCTCTTGATTCTGGTTCGGGAATACCTACAAGTCTTAAAGCTTTTATCGTTTCAATTCTCGCTTCTTTTTTATTTAATTTTTGATGTTTGATAAATACTTCATCAATCTGTTTTCCTACAGTCATGACTGGATTTAATGCAGTCATGGCATCTTGAAATATCATCGAGATTTGTTTACCTCTAACATCTTGCATTTTATTCTCTGAGTAGTTTGTAATTTCATCACCATCAAGATTTATCGATTCAACGTCAACTAATGCTGGAGGTGTATTAAGCAAACGCATGATTGCCAGTGAAGTAACACTCTTACCGCACCCGCTCTCACCAACCAAAGCTACACACTCCCCTTTTTTTATATCTATATCTATACCCTCGACAGCTCTTACAATTCCCTGTTGGGCAGGAAAAATAACTTTGAGGTTCTTTAAACCTAATAAGACATCACTCATGATATTTCTCCTTCCTTAGTAGTCAAAACTTCTTCATTCATACCATCAAACACTTCTTGAATATATGTATTGTTTAAGGTTTTAAATAACTTGTAAATGCCACTTGAAGCTTTCATTCTTGGATTTAAGATTTCTTCCATTACCAACCCAATTCTCATAAAAGCAAATACAGCAATAAATATACCGATCCCTGGCGCAATAATCCACCACCAGTGACCAAACAAAAGTGCACCGCCGCTTTGAGCTTCAGCTAGCATTTTACCCCAAGATATAGCTGTAGGATCTCCTAGACCCAAGAAACTCAATCCAGCTTCTGCGACCATGATTCCAGCACAGGTTAAAGCTGTATTCATGATTAACAAGTGACTGACACCTGGCAAGATATGTTTAGTCATAATATGCCATCTCGAACCACCTGCTAATTCAGATGCTTTAACATAATTGCTGTTTTTTAATACTAAAACCAATGATCTGATAACTCTGGCTAGACCAGTCCAGCCAAAGATTACGAATATAAATACAATGATGAAATAACTTTTTCCAAACAAATTTGTAATAACAATAGTCAATGGCAATGTCGGTATAACCAACATAATATCAACTATTCTCATAATCAAATTATCAGCTACGCCACCAACATAACCGGCAATAATACCTAAGATTGCACCCAAGAAAGCAATCGCAATCCCAGTGATTAATCCGACTAACAAACTGACTCTGGTTCCATAAATTAACATCGAGAAAATATCTTGTCCAGTGTTTATTGTAGTCCCTAACAAATGTTCCCATGAAGGCGCTAATCCCTTAGCCGCCCTTTGAGTTACATCATATGGATCATAAGGCGCAATCAACGGCGCGAAGATTGCGACAAATGCTAACAGCCCTACTAAGACAAGTCCGATTTTACCTTTTTTATGTTTCCAGATTTTGGCTATAAATAAACCTATTCCAATAAATGAATTCAATATTTTTTTGAATATTTTCTTTATTTTCTTCATCGTTTTTCACCTACCGTAATTCTAGGATCAAGCAATGAGTAAGTCAACTCAACAATCAGGTTAGCCAAAATTGCAATTGTTGACATAAATAACATTATTCCCATCATTAATGGATAATCATTAGTATTGTTAGCCTCTAAAAATAAAGTACCCATCCCATTCCAATTAAAGATTTGCTCGATGATAACCGCTCCACCGATAAGTCCTGAAAGACTCATGCCGACTGCGGTTACGATCGGCAACATCGCGTTTCTTAAAGTATGTTTAAACAACACTTTATTTTGACTTAAACCTTTTGCTCTTGCAGTTAAAACAAATTCTTCGTTAGTTACTGCAATCACCGAGTTTCTTGTTCTTTGCGAATAACCAATGATACCCCCGATAGACATGGAAATTATCGGTAAAGCCGCATTATAAAACACAACCTTAATCGCTTCCCAACTCCAATCAAATTGGCTGACCATATTAGGGTTGGTGTATGCCGGGAATAACTCTAATTCAAATCCAAAATAAAATGATAATATGAGTGCGATGAAAAACGCTGGTAAAGCCACAGAAATTGTCGATAGATTCAACAATAAACTATCCTGCCACCTACCTCTTTTCCAAGCTGCTACAGTCCCAAAAATAAGTCCTATACATAAACTTATCACCAGATTCGATACACTCAAAACCAATGTCCATGGTAACCTTTCTGCAATTAAAGTGCTTACCTTAGGATTCCCTGTTCTAAATGATGTTCCTAAGTCAAATCTCAATAAACCTTCTACGTAATTTGTATACTGCTTAAAAGTTGATACATCAAAACCATATTGCTCCCTAGTTACTTGCTTGATAATCTCATATTCAATATCACTCATATTCCCTTGCGGAGGATAATATCTTTCAGCTGGATCATCTACCCCAAGTCTAGGAATAAAGAAGTTAAGGGTTAATACCACAAAAAAGATAAAAATCGCATAAAGGATTCTTTTAATCACAAAAGACTTTTGCATATTATCCCTCCACTCTTCTTAAATTTTGTAATGTATCAGTGTTAAAAATCGTTGAACCTTCTACTACTACATAACCCTCATATCGATCAGTTCTAGCTACTGAAATTATATTAGAGGTATAAAGCGGTATCTTATAGTAGTTTAAAGCAATCAACTCTTGTATTTCCTGTAATAGTTCATACTTATAATTCAAATTTAAAGACAAACGCATTTCATTAATCTTCGAACTCAACAAACTATCTGTCAATCTTCCGTAATTAGAAGATTGACTCAACGTAACAAAATGAGCTCGATACATAATATCAGCGTTCTCTAACGAAAAGATTACACCTTGAAGCGTCATATCGAATTTAGAATTGAAAATATAAGTTCTTTCTGGAGACGAACCCTTAGCTTTATACTCAACTTCAATTCCAATTCTTTGTAACTGGACTTGAAGCCTAGAAATAACGTCTTGTTCTCCAGGCGTACCTAATATTGTATACTTAATTCTATTGCCATCCAATAACCTATATCCTTCAGAATCTTTTTCAGGAACTATATTATCAAGCAAAAGATTAGCTTCAGTAATTCTCTCTTCTAGATCAAACCTTAAGATATCGGCATCAGGATTATAAAAATCAGTCAAACTTTCACTTAGAAGTCCGGCACTGACGGTTTTACCAGCACCGTTTAAAACGAAGCTTACTAATTCTTCTTGATTAATTGCTAAAGCTATTGCTCTTCTAAAATCACTGATTCCTAAAAGATCCCTTAAATCATTCTTTTCCGATGTTGCCGGATTCAAGTTTATAACCAATGTCTGAGTGAATATTCCATCCGCATTAGAAACATAAATGTCTTCTCTATCCTCAAACAATGATAAATAATTAGAACTCACAGTTGAATCTAGGATATCGATATGCCCCTTTAAAAGCGCATAAATTGCGACGTTTTGTTCTTGGAAAAGCATAAACTTGATCTTTTCAACTTTATATAGATAATCCAATCCATCTTTTAAATGATAATCATCATTTCTCACTAATGTAATTACCTGTGCATTAGAATTTTCTGGATCTAACTTATAGCCACCACTACCAACTGGATTTTGATATTGATAAAGCGTTTCTTCACTAGGATTCTTACTGTTAAGTTGATTATCAACTGTAACTATCGGTTTCCAAATATGTTCAGGTAAAATCAAGATTGTTGAAAACAGTGAAGTAATTGCCCCTAAAACTTTATTTACATGAAGATACATAACTGTATCTTTTTCTTCCTCAGTTATTTCATAACCTCTTTCGTTAGCTCCATGATCATAAGTGAAGATACCTTGCTTAGTCATGACTCCATTTGAATAGCTATGTTGCAAATCAGCTGTCCAAGCTAAACTTCCGGCATGATTAGATAATGCATTATTAGTCCCGATATCGAAAGTATAATAGATGTCTTCAACTGTCAACTTCTCACCATCATGCCAAAAAATATCATCATGGATGATAATCTTTACAACCAAATAACTTTCTTCAGAACCAGAATAGACTTCCTCTAACTCATCGTAATCAATCTTACCTTCAGTAGTTAAAATTGGTTCGCCTTCAGGAGAAACATAATACCACTCTTTTCCAATAGATTCGACAAACTCACCGGTTTGATCATCATAGGAAAATAGCGTATTATATACCATACTCGCTATTGTTGGGGCAATGCCATCGCGACTTAACCATGGCATAAAACTCGTTGGAAACGAAGCTCCAACTGAACCAACATAAAGCGTGTTACTTGCATCATCACGTCTTTCGTATTCGTTGCTTGAACATCCGACTAAAAATAAACTTATGAAAATTAAAGTTAAAGACATGATCTTTTTAAGCATTTTCTCACCTCGCTTAAATTAAAGTAAAGACCAATGGTAAAGCCCTTGATGAAATAAGGAGAGGGGCTTTACCATTGGTAAATAAAACTAATACTAATAAGGGAAAATCATCTTCGTGCCAAATCCTTCTTTGGTCACGCAGTTGTCATAAATTTCCTCAATTCTAAAAACATAAGCTGGATATTTTAACCATCTTGTCATATCAGGACGGTGATAAACATCATGTTGAGCATTAAGGAATTGTTGGTAAATTTCTCTTTTTCCTGTATCCATTTCGTCATGGATTTCCATCTTACCCCTTAACTCATAAGAGATTGCTGGTGGTTGATAATAAATAATTGTAGCTTCTGGATTAGCCTTATAATTAGCATAACTATGCTTCTTAGCCATTTCCAAAGAACCGATACATGTAAAGTCGATTCTGTGTCTTGCTTCTTCACCATACATGTATTTGATTAATAACTTTAATCCTCTTTCAGAATAAGTCTTATCATCAGGAGTCCAACTCTTGATGTGTTCGATGTAGGCAGCTAGTGTTTCTTCTAAGTATTCCGGTTTTGGCATAAACCCAACACCCTTAATACTAGCATTTAATCCTGCCGGTCCATATGATACCAAAGCCGGATCATGTGAACAAAAGCTCAAAAACACCTTCTCTGGTGACATTTCTTCACCACTTGCTAATTTGATTACGTTGTTGGCTCTCGTTCGAAAAGCCCAATTAAAAAAACTCTCTGCTGTCTTCATAAAAATTCTCCTTTTATAATTTATACTAATTCAGGCATTGGGATAGTCATAGTTAATTCTCTATCCGCTCTTGAACCCATTTCACTAGCTTTAACAGGTAATGTTAAGCTCCAGTCCATATTGATTGAACCAGTAACTGCTTCTCCTCCTTCAGGAGTTAAAGTTATAACCAATCCATCAACTGAATAAGTACCTGTTTCTTCATAAGTATAATCAGTTTCATTCATTGTGAAGTAAGAAACAAAGAAATACTCACCATTAATAAATTTCATTGTGTAGTAATAAACTACTTCCGATCCCATTGCACTTACTGTATGAGTTCCTTCGTAGTAAATTCCTAATTTAGAAACCGAAAGTTCTCTTTCACTTCTTGAAGCCATTGCACTAGCTTTAACACTAATTGTCAAACCAGTTGCTGATAGAGTACCTGTAACTGCTTCTTCACCCATTGGTGTAATTGTAAGATCAGTTCCTTCAACTTCATATGTACCGATTTCAAAATAGTTATATACTTCTCCACCCATTTCAAACTCACTGATAAAAGTGTAGATTCCATACGCAAACATCATTTCGTAAACATAAACTACTTCAGAACCCATTGCACTTACTGTATGTGTTCCTACATAAAGTCTTTCAACTTCAAGTGCAGTCATTTCTCTTAAACTTCTTGAAGCCATTTCACTAGCTTTAATAGAAATACTGATAACACCATCACCTAAGTATTCGCCTTCAACAGCTTCACCACCATCAGGAGTCATAGTTATAGTATTTCCAGATACTGTGTAAGTACCCATTTCTTCAAAAGTATAGGCTTCTCCACCCATTTCAAATTCACTTACAAAGTAATAATCGCCATCAATAAAAGTAATTTCATACATGTAAACAACTTCACTACCCATAGCACTTACTGTATGACTTCCTTCATACATTTCAGCTAACATCACATCTGGAACAGCTGTTGTTGGCGCTTCCGTAGTTGGTGCTTCTGTAGTTGGAGCTACAGTTGTTGGAGCTTCTGTAGTTGTTTTATTACAACCAAGAAGTACAACTCCAAACATAAAAACAAATAATGTAACAAATAATTTTTTCATAATTTATCTCCTCTTTTTTTATTTTTCAATAATTTAAAATTATTCTTTTTTTAAACTAAAACCAATTTCTGATTCGTCGGCTAAAGTAAAGTTTACATTTAACCCTACTTCAGATATAACCATTTCATATACCGTCTCATCCTCACATGTAAGAATCAACTGTACAAACATAAATTTTCTGACACTAAACGTTCCACTTTGGTCAATTATTGTTTCTTCACCCTTTTTAACTAAAAGCGTAAAAGTCGCGTCACTATTTAAAACTAAAGATGCTTGATATTCATTTTCTGCTTCATCAGTTGTAGTTCCAGTAAATTCTCCCTGAATAGTCTTACAATAGAAGGTTATTTCTTCTCTTTTACCACTAGTTGAATCTGTCACAAAACTAGCTGTTAAAACATAATTAGCTAAGGTTCCAGTATAACTATCTTCATCACCTTCAGGACTAAAGACGAGCGCACCGTTATCAAAAGTGAAACTTCCGCTTTCAGTTAATACAAAACTTCCGTCATCAGAAGTAAAACTATAACCACCGAATTTATCAAGTATTAATACGGCAGAAACATCATTATCTTTATCTAAATGTCCATAAAATGTTGAAGCACAAGCTGCAGTAACCGCTAACTGTAAAGTTCTTTCTTCTCTTGAACCCATTTCACTGGCTTTTACTGGAATTAATAAACTCTCTTCATCGAAACTACCAATTACAGTTTCTGACTCTAAGTATAATGTCACAACATCATCTTCAATATCATAATATCCTGTTTCTTCATATTGGTAAGCCTCTTCTCCCATAGTAAAATTACTAACAAAAGAAAACTCTCTACCTACCCCAAATTTTAAAGTATAGTCATAAACCACATCAGATCCCATTGCACTAACTGTATGGCTTCCAGCATATTCACCAAAATAATCTTCATAAACTAAAACTTTTCCGACTAAGTAATAGATAATGCTAGGATCAGTTTCATCTTCTTTTGAAGCTGGTAAGTTCGAAGAACCATAAGGCAAAGCTGTTTGAAACTGCAAATTACCTTCCTCAATTTCAAAAGTTGAAGTTTTTGGTGTTTCTGCAGTTGAATCGCTGTAAATCAACATATAAGTATTTCCACTACTACCAACAGTTCCGTGTCCCTTATCAGTAACATAGGTTCTATCAGGTGACAGATAGAAGTTATCATCTGCATCTATCTTTAAGTAAAAGATTAGTGGCATACCTAAATCAGTAATATCAATCATATATTCGCCAACAATGCTTTCTTCTTCAATTGGCGAAGTTGTTATTTCGGTTGTAGTCCCACCACAACCAAACATTAATAGTCCAAGTAAAAATGCTAGTAAGATTGAAAAAAATCTGCTTAGACTCTTCATCTTAAAAAACCCTCCTTTTGGAATTATCAAAAACCCCTATTTCATCATTATAGTTTGATTATAGTCACATGCTTTTTATTATTCAATGTCTGTCAATAAAAAAATCACTAAAAGAACCAAAAACTACACCGATACTCTATCGCGCTAAAGTAAATATGTATAAAAAAGAAAAAAAGTTGTCAAAATTTGACAACTTTTAAGGTTTTTAGTAAATATTTACTCAAACTTTGTTTTATCTTTCAACCTAAAAAAGACAGTTTTATAACCATCATTACCATATTTTAGTGACTTTGCGATTCTGCCAATAGTGGTTGTAGAAGCATTCGTTTTATAGATAACTTGTTGGTAAGATGCCTTATGCCAAAGCATTACCGCTACTCCCATCCGATGAGCCATTTTTTCTAACTCGCTCATCGTGCATAAATCTTCAAAGAAGCGATAAACTTCCTCTACAGTTTGAAGTTCTAAAATCGCTTTAGCTAACAAATCCATATTCTTACTCTTAGATTTTGGATCAAATGGCATAATAATCACCCCTATTAGTAATTATTATAACATTTATACATTTAAATATGCAACACGTTAACGCGTTAAAGCAAAAAAAAGAACCTGTAGTTCTTAAGAATCTTCTCAGATTTCTAATTCTTTACAGGCCCTTTAAAAATCTAAACTTAATAAAGTATTAATTCAAAATCCAAAAGGCTTTAATAGTAACATCTTCTTCTGGCATAGTTGTAAATGTATAAGGAACCCAATCAACTCCATCAAAGATAAACCAACCAATAAAAGTATAATCAACCTTAACCGGATCATCCGGTTGAGCTATAACAGTTCCAATTTTTTCAAAGATTACCAAATCCGCGTCACCGTTATCTAATTCAATTGTAATAGTTCGATGATTTACCGCCCAGATAACAGTAGCACTCATATCGCCTAACCAACCAGTATTCCATGTTCCTGGCAAACTAACATGTTCAACGCTGATTGTAAGTAATGGACAATTATTGAAAACATTCACTCCCATATTAACAACCGTGTCAGAGATAAATATTTCTGTTAAACTAAGACAGAAACTAAATGCATAATTTCCAATAACAGCCACAGAACTAGGTAAATCGATAGTTTCTAAACTCTCACAGCGATTAAACGCATAAGCTCCAATATTTACAAGTTGATTATCACTAGCGAAAATCACTTCAGACAGAGAAGTATTATATGAGAATGCATAATCAGGAATAGCCAGTACTCCAGCTGGAATCGTTATCGATTCTAATGAATAACAATTTGAAAAAGCTCCATAACTTAAGCTGGTTACCCCTTCAGGTAATACTATATTATTTAACATATCGTTTCCATAAAACGCATGAGTTCCAATAGTAGTCACTTGACTATCTAAAGGGAAAATAACTTCTTCTAATTCATCACAGTTATAACAAAAATCATTCGGAATCAGTATAACACCACTAGGAATATTAATACTCTTTAATTCTTCACAATCTCTAAAAGCACCATTACCGATTGAAGTTACAGTTTCTGGTAAAATTATACCTTCTATTTTAAATCCTTGTGAGAAAGCATAATTTTCAATTGTGACTAAGCTAGGATTCAAACCAAAATCTACTGTTTGTAAATTATAGTTGTTAGCGAAACCGTATTCACCGATTAAAGTAACTGTTTCCGGTATATAAACCTCAGTTAAAGCATGTAAACCATTAAACGCATAATCTTCAATTGTAGTTAATAAAGAGCCTTCTTCAAAAATAATTGATCTTAATCTCATACATCCGTTAAAAGCACCATCCCCAATTTCAATAACCGATGCCGGAATGATGATTTCTTTAAGAGTTTCGCAATAAGCAAACATACTGTCAGGAATATTTAATAGATTGATACCTTCTTCAAAAATCACTTCTTCTAAACGATAGTTATCGCTAAATGCATAATCGCCAATTTCAGTAACTGATGCCGGAATGAAAATCGATTCTAAGTGTTCACAATAAACAAAAGCCTCATAACCAATTGTATTTAACATCGAATTATCTTCAAATGTAACAGTTCTTAAGTTTTCTGCCCAATAAAAAGCTCCATCGCCAATCATTTCAACGCTGTTAGGAATATAAACACTTCTTAAACTACTTGTATTAGCAAACGCATAAGCGTGTATTGCTTTTACATTAGTTGGTACTGAGTCAATTTCGATAGTTTTAGGTATAACTATATCTTCACTTTCACCATCAAAATCAATCACTGTAACTGTAGCAGTAAGTAATCCGACATAGGTAATACCGTCTATTTTACCAACTGATTGAACATTTTCTTCAACCAACGTTTCGATGTTAATCCAAAGGGCATTATAGCCACTAGTATCTATGCCTTCCATTAAAAATATGACTAAGTTACTATTTGTTTCATCAAATACATCCTGCCCAATATATGTAACGTTGCTTGGAATTACTACTGAACCTAAGTAAACGCAACCTAAAAAAGCATTATCGCCAATCGAAGTGACTCCTTCAGGGATCACAATGCTTACCAAATTATAATTGCCTGCAAAAGCATATTCGCCAATCGTTACTAAACTCTCAGGAAGTACTATTCTTGTAAATTCTGTATCTCGATAAGAAAAATCACCGATATTTATGATACCTTCTTTAAACTCAAGCGTTGAGTTAACTAAGTAATAACTAGTATACATCCCATCAGAATAAAATAGTTGATCATAGTTGGGATTATTTGACTCAACATTACAGTTATAAAGTTGTACCTGTTGATAATCACCTTCCATAGCTGATACAATTATTCCAGATCCGCCTTCAGCACCTTCAATTATTTCATCAACATAAAAGTTAGTATTATAAAAATTAAAATCATTATAACCCGATGAATAATTAATGAAACCAGCTCCATATTCATCCTCATTATTCATTATATAAAACTCAGAGTTATAGACATCAATTGCACTATTCCATATATCAGCCAAATATATATTGTAATGGCTCTTTATTGTAGAATTTATAATATTGATGTTCAAAGTTTCATTCATGTAACCGCTAATACCGCCCCATTGAACGTCAAAGAAAGAGTCTACAAATAGAAAATCCATCTCATTTGTTTCATAAATACCAATGGCTTCTCCGACAGTACCAGTTATACTGATATTATCAAAACGTACATCCATATTTTGAACTCTTTCAAAAACAAAAGCTGAATAACCTTCATAATCAGGAATGCCTGAATCGGCAATGATGTCAAGGTCTCTAACTTCAAATGTACCACCGCTAGGCAAAGAATCTTCATAAGTAAAGTTATGGTTTTGAGTACTAACTCTGAACAAACCATATAATCCTGTGAAATATAGCGTATAACCATTACCGTTTATATTCAATGATCTACCAATATAATATTCCTCATCCGAAAAAATATCATTACCAAATATTATCTCTTCAACACTTGGATCCTCAATTGCCATATTTAGCTCTTCTTCATCATAAACAGTAATTGCAGTTTCTTTTTGCCAACGCGCATAAAGTGTTAAATCATTTCTTAAAAGCATTCCATCCGTTGCTTTAGGACTATTGGCTGTATCACCCATAAACCAGCCCATAAACTTATATCCAAATCTTACCGGAATCGGTAAAGTTACAGCTTCTCCAAAATTATAAACGTCGCCTTCAATTGCTTCACCACCGTTAGGATTGTAAGTGATTGCATATGTATTTACTTCATATAGAGCATTAATTGAAGTTTCTTGCATTATATTTGTATAAGACTCGCTCCAACCAATAAATGTATG
>JAVEQW010000067.1:0-6048 GCA_034007385.1 Candidatus Izemoplasmatales bacterium | reverse complement strand
GTCAAATTACCAACCATCAAAATCAAACTGCATCCATTCGCTCCAGCAAGAGCACTAACACTTCCACCACCTGGTGCCGGTGACTTTGACGCTAATTCATCTAAAAAAGTATTAACTTGCATATCTACTAATTTCATTTTATTCCTCCGTTATCTAAGGTCTTGTTTTTGGAAAACCAGTTTTCCATTCTTAAAAACATACTTGGTGTGATTGATTCCGTAATGATAGATAAAATAATCAAGATTTTTACAATCTAAAAATAGAATATCGGCCTTTTTACCAACTTCCAAACTACCGACCGATTTTTCAACATCCAAGCTATAAGCAGGATTGATAGTCGCGGCAGTTAAAACTTCTTGCGGTAACATTCTTAGTTTGTTTCCGGATATTTGCATGGTCAATTGAAAATTTTCAGATGGAGTACTTCCAGGATTGTAATCGCTCGAAACACTCACAGCTGCATTCGCATCTATAAGCTTTCTAGCCGGTGCAAATTCCTTGTTTAAGAAAAATGACGTTGACGGCAAAAGATTAGCTATAGTATTTGTTTTAGCGATTTTATGTATATCCTCATCAGTGATAGCCATTAAATGATCAACTGTTTTAGCTTCCAGATTAAGCGCTACTTCGGTTCCGCCAATAGAATCGATTTCATCAGTGTGAACTCTCAGTTTAAATCCTAAATCCTTGGCTTTTCTAAGAATTTTATCGGTTTCTTTAGCAGTGAAAACTCCAGTTTCACAAAAGACATCTGCATACTCAGCTAATTCTTCATTTTTTATAACTTCTAAATCATTAAGGATGATATCGATAAATTCGTCTCTTTTTGACTTATACTCTGTTGGTAGGGCGTGAGCTCCAAGATAAGTGATATGAATATCGATTGGATGATCTTCTTTGAGCTTCTTTAAAACCTTTAAAGACTTAATCTCAGTTTCCAATTCTAAACCATATCCAGATTTTGCTTCTAGGGTAGTAACTCCAAAGCTAAGCATTATGTCTAACGACTTTAAAGCTTGATTATAAAGTTCATCAAAGCTTGCTTCTTTTGTTTGTTTAACGGTACTTAATATACCTCCACCCATTTTTAAAATATCCAAATAATCAACTCCAGCAATCTTTTTAGAAAACTCGTGTTCTCTTGAACCACCAAACACTAAGTGCGTGTGGCTATCGATAAGACCTGGGATTGCTATTGTATTTTTTGCATCAAACATTTTAGTTTCATCATTTATATAGTCTTTATATTCTCCGGAACCGATATGTTTGATTATTGAATCCTCAATATAGATAAAAGCATCGTCAATAAAACTTATGTCTTTCATAAGTTTTCCTTTGACTGGTGGTATGTGGTTATTTGAATATAAAGTTTTTATATTATAAATCAATAACTTATCCATAAGGTTTTCCTTTTTATAGAAAATATTCGATAATCTTATCTTTTGTGAAGTCTCTTAATTTTAAATACTTCTCACTTAACTTAACGATATCGTCTAGAGTTAAATCATCAGCTAATTCTTCATTGTTTAGGTCTGTGTAATACTTCAAAGACTTAACTAAAGCATCCTTTGGAATCAGTCCGACTATCTCAGCGCTAGGAACTTCCATGTGATATCTGTTAGCTTCCATCTTAACGGTCTCAAAAATTCTATAGATAGGATTTTTCTTAAAATTTAAAATGTTCATTGTGACCTGTGTGTGGCCTTTATTCTCTAAATAAACTGGTCCTGCTTGAACGAATTGGAAGCCTCCACTTGAAGCTCTTATCGCTTTAGCAAAGTTGCCTGTTTTCTTTTCATCTTTAGTTAAAATATCAATATTATAAGCAATTAAAAAGTCTCTTGCACCTACTCCGATTACACCGAATGTAGGATGTATCTCTGGTTTACCATAATCAGGATACCATTCAGGTAATTTAATCTTTTCTTTCATTCCTTCGAATTCGCCTTTGCGGATATTCGGTAGAAGAATTCTTTTTTCTTCTTTAGCAGCTTCAGCATAAGTAAAACATGGAATATCATATGTAGCAGCTATTCTTTCTGCCAGTATATTTGCATACTCAACGCATTCTTTCATAGTTACATCGGAGATTGGTATAAATGGTATAACGTCGATAGCTCCCATTCTTGCATGTTCGCCAGTATGATTATTTAAATCAATTTCTACCAAGCATACTTCAACCATTTTCATGATTGATTCTATAACAGCTTCAGGTTCTCCGATTAATGTTACTACAGTACGGTTATAATCTTGATCAGCTTCGTAGTTTATCATTTTTACTTTTTCAAGATTATCGAAAACTTTAACTATTCTTTCAATTTTATCCTTATCTCTACCTTCAGAGAAATTAGGTACGCACTCTACTATTTTAGCCATTATTTGCCTCCATTAACGTAATGTTTTTTTACCAGTTCTTTGATCTTGTCTTCCTCGGTAAGAACCGGTAACGTAATATAAGAATTATTATCTAGACTATTGTATTCTTCAACAGTGGTGATTGAATTTTCTTGACGTGCCCAAGCTCTTCTTGAAACTCCAGCCATCACATCAAAAAGCATAGCTGTCTTTAGGATTTCATCAGCTTTTTCTGAACCATCCAAGACCATTCCATACCCTCCGTTGATTACTTTTCCGATTCCGACTCCCCCACCATTATGTAATGTTACCAAAGACATACCTCTAGCACTATTTCCTAAAGCAACATGTGTTGCCATATCAGCCATGATATTGGACCCATCTTTTATATTTGAAGTTTCTCTAAATGGAGAATCAGTTCCACCTGTATCGTGATGGTCTCTACCCAACATGATTGGTCCAACTTCTTTATTTCTAACCATCTCATTAAACTTTAAAGCAATCTTTAGTCTACCATAAGCATCTTGATAAAGAATTCTTGCTTTCGTACCTACCACTAACTTATTCTTCTTAGCATCTTTTATCCAGTTATAGTTGTCTAAATCCTGAAATCTCCGATTTTTATCGATACATTCCATAGCGGCTTTATCGGTCTTTTCTAAATCTTCTTCTTTTCTTGATAAACAAACCCATCTGAATGGTCCATAACCGTAATCAAATAAAACTGGACCCATAATATCTTCGACATATGAAGGCCAAATAAATCCGTCTAGATCATTTATACCATTTTTACAGATTTCTTTTACTCCACTATCGCTGATAGCCTTCATAAATGAATTACCATAGTCAAAGAAATATGTACCCTTATTAGTAATCTTCTTTATCACTTCGAAATGTCTATGTAAAGTCATATCGACAAGTTTGATAAATCTTGATTTGTCATGATTAAGAATTTCTGTTCTTTCTTCAAAAGAAATGCCAACAGGGCAATAGCCCCCATCATATACTGCGTGACAACTAGTCTGATCACTTAGTAGATCTATGTGAATATTATTGGCATCTGCATACTCTAATAAATCAACGATATTTCCATGATAAGCAATCGCTCTAGGTTCTTTCTTATCCAAGTACTTTTTCGCTAAAACAAATATCTTTTCGAGGTTATCGCTAACATCATCAACCCATCCTTGAGAATGTCTTGTTTGTATTCTTGAAAGGTCGACTTCGGCGATTATTCCTACAGCTCCAGCAATATAAGCAGCTTTTCCTTGAGCCCCGCTCATTCCGCCTAAACCACTTGAAATAAATAATCTGCCGCTTAGGTTATCTTGTTCAGGAATATTGAGTTTCATTCTACCGGCATTTAGTAAAGTTGAATAGGTTCCATGGACAATTCCTTGAGGACCGATATACATCCAACCACCAGCAGTCATTTGACCATAATTAGCTACACCTAAAGAACTTGCACGATTGAAATCCTTCAAGTTGTCAAACTCACCAATCATTAATCCATTAGTAATTATGACTCTTGGAGATTTTTTATCAGAAGCAAATAATCCTAAAGGATGTCCTGACATGACAACTAATGTTTGCTCGTCATTCATAACCTCCAAATATTTTTTTACGATATGATACTGCATCCAGTTTTGTAGAACGCTACCTGTTTCACCATAAGTAACCAACTCATATGGATAAAGCGCGATATCAAAATCTAAATTATTATCTATCATCACTTGAAAAGCTTTACCTTCAATACAGTTACCTTGATATTCATCTATCGGTTTTCCTACAATATTGCCATGAGGTCTAAAGCGATATCCATAAATTTTTCCTTTAGTTAAAAGTTCTTCTAGAAATTCTTCTGCTAGTTCATCATGCCACTCTTTAGGGATATATCTTAACGCATTTTTTAAAGCGAGTTCCGTTTCTTTCTCACTCAAAATAAACTCTCTTTTAGGAGCTCTTCGGATTCCTTGAATAAATTCTTTCTTTTCAGGAAGTTTATTAAATATTGTTTTTAAAGTTATATTATCAACCATCAATCTCACCTCTAGTCAAGTTTACAAATTCTAAAGTATCAACTATTTCTTTAGCCTTATGGATTTTTTGATACATTACTATATCTTCATCAACGAAGCTAATTTCTTTACGAATTAAGTCGTAAACTGCTTTTGTTTTAGGGCTTAAACTGCTTGGGTTTCTGAAATCAACTGCTTGTAATGCGGTTAATAATTCCATTGCTAAAACTGTTTTTGTGTTTTCTGCTATATCCAAAGCTTTTCTTGCGGCAATTGTACCCATTGATACATGATCCTCTTGATTAGCTGATGAAGGAATCGAATCAACACTTGCCGGATGAGCTAAAACTTTGTTCTCACTTACTAATGAAGCAGCACTATACTGAACTATCATAAAACCTGAATTGATTCCTGGTTTCTTTACTAAGAATGGTGGAAGACCATTGCTTAAAGAAGCATTAACCAGCCTTTCCAATCTTCTTTCACTGATATTTGCTAATTCACTTACTGCAATTCCTAAAAAATCCATCGCTAATGCTACAGGTTGACCATGAAAATTACCAGCACTAATTACTTGATTATCTTCTGGAAAAACCATCGGATTGTCAGTTACAGCATTCATTTCATTTTCTAGAATGTTTTTACAATATCTAATTGCATCTAAACTGGCGCCTATAACTTGAGGTGAACATCTCAAAGAGTAAGCGTCTTGGACTCTCTTTTCACCTTGTTTTGTCATTAGTTTTGAACCAGATAAAATATTTAGCATTGCTTTTGAAACGTCAATCTGTCCTTTTTGGTTTCTCATCTCATGAATCTTATTGTCAAAGACATCGATAATGCCTTCTAAAGCTTGCATTGTCAGTGCTAAATTATACATCGAAAGATTAATCGCTTCAGTTGCTTTGATATAAGCGATTATTCCAACTGAAGTCATCGCTTGAGTTCCATTGATAAGAGATAGCCCTTCTTTAGCCTGTAAATATGGTAAAGCTTCGATATGAGCGCGTTTTAAGCCTTCTTCCGCAGATAATCTCTCGCTGTTATAAAAAACCTCTCCTAAGCCGATTATCGGCAATGCCATATGACTTAAAGGCGCTAAATCACCACTAGCTCCTAAACTTCCTTTAGAAAAAACTACCGGTGTTACTCTTTTATTCAAGAACTCAACCATCTTTTCTATTACCACTAATCTGATACCACTATTACCTTTGATTAAGGCATTGACTCTGAGCAATAGCATACCTCTAACAATACTTTCAGAAAAAGCTTCACCAACGCCGCATGCATGACTCTTAATCAAGTTCTCTTGCAATTTAGCTAAGTCACATTTATCTATTGATACGTCAGAGAGTTTGCCAAATCCAGTATTAATACCATAGACTGGTTGCTCCTTCTCGATAACTTGTTCAATATAAGCTCTTGCTATATTGACTTTTTCCTTACTTTCGGCAGAGATCCCAACTTCCTCATAACCAAAAACTATTTTTTTGAAAACCTCAAAATCTAAATTTGAACCATTAATAATGTGCATAAATAAGTGTAATCAAAATAAACAAAGGTTAATTCTGATTAACTCTCCTTTCTATAGATTTTTCTACGAAACCATCTATAAATATTATATGGTTTTAAGGGTATAAAGTAAAGCGTTTTCACAACAACGAAAAAATAAAAA
>JAVEQW010000066.1:0-6071 GCA_034007385.1 Candidatus Izemoplasmatales bacterium | reverse complement strand
TGTCTTCAGCTAGAGCAGGAATACCACCAGATATCGAAGCATTGCCTCTTAACATTGAATCAACAGTAATGTGAACTGAGTCACTTAATAAGACTTGGTCGATTTCAGGGCTTGTTAAACCTGTGATTACAGTTGCGTCGAAGTTAGAATTGTAATCAGCTAATCCTAAGACATCGAATGCATCTAACATGTAAATCATTTCTGTCTTATCAATTGCTTGAGCTGAAACTGTTTCAACTAAGATTGTAATCTTCTTTGTAGAAGGAATAAGTAAGTTAGTTGTGCCAGATCCATAAGTTTCATCGCCAACTGCAGCATCTAAGAAGTAATCGGAAACTGTCGCTAACATAATGAATGAATCAAAGAAAATGTTCTTATCAAGCGATTGAATGTTAGTTAAGTTGAATTGACTTACATTATTGAAATCGAGATTTGGTATAGCTAATAGATCAATTGAGTCAAAGAATTTATTCAATTCAGTGCTTTCAATAAATGTTACATCAGTGTATATGATTCTAATTTCATTTGCTAGTAAATCCTCATCAGGTATGATAAGTGATGTTGTTGTTGCACCTAAAATTTGATTTGAAACAGTAGCGTGCATACTAGCAGATTCTAATACTAATTCTACATTATCGATAAATACTTGAGAATCAATTGTAGAAGTAAGATTTTGAACATCAGTATATCCCATTGCAATCATCGCTTTCATAATCGCATTGATTTCTGCCTTTTTGATAAATTCAAGATCAACAGTTTCAATTATTAGGTCATTGCCTAATTCGTCTTGTTCTGGAATTAAAAGGATAGACGGACCAACATCAAATAATTGTTTTGTGATTGTCGCATGTAAGATACTTGATTGTAAGAATTCATATCTTAATGCGTCTGTTGAAAGTACGCCAAAGTCATATGATGTAAAGGTATTGAAATCTAAGTTGGTTATACCGAATAATTCGATTGAGTTAAAGAAATTATTAAGTTCAGTAGATTCGATATAGGTAACGTCAGTGAATACTATCTTAACTGGATTAGATAATGAATCAACTTCAGGGATCTGTAGTGAAGCAGACGCTGCTAAGATTTGAGCAGATACAGTTGCTTGCATACTAGCTGAAGCTAGAACTAATTCTTTGTTATCTAAGAATGTTTGTGGATTGATTTCAGTAGTAACACTGTTAACATTTGAATAACCCATGCCAATCATGGCTTTCATAATCGCGTTAATCTCTGATTTGACAACAAATCTTTCTGGTAAACTTCCGGTTTCAATAACTAGATCATTTCCTAGTTCGTCTTGTTCAGGTACTGTTAAAACATTTGAGCCTAAATCAAATAATTGTTTTGAAACAGTAGCATGTAAAATACTTGATTCAAGGAAATCATATCTTAATTGATCTGTGGAAAGTACAGCAAAGTCATATGAAGTAAAAGTATTGAAGTCTAAGTTAGTTATGCCGAACAATTCAATGGAGTTAAAGAAATTATTTAATTCTGTTGACTCGATAAAAGTTACATCAGTAAAGACTATCTTAACTGGATTAGATAGGGAGTCAACTTCAGGAATAACGATTGAAGCAGATGCAGCTAAGATTTGCTCTGAAACTGTCGCTTGCATTGTAGCAGATTCTAGTACTACTTCTTTGTTATCTAAGAATGCATTTGGATCGATTTCTGTCGTTAAATTGTTAACATCTGTATAACCCATTGCAATCATCGCTTTAATAATTGCATTGATTTCAGTTTTAGCAACAAACTTATTAGGTAATGAACCAGTTTCTAATATAAGATCATTTCCTAGTTCGTCTTGTTCAGGAACCTTTAATAGATTATCGCCTAAGTTTAATAGTTGATCGGTAATTGTTGCATGAAGGATTGCTGAATCCATCAATTGATATCGTTTTGTATCATCATCTAAGTTTGCGAAATTAAAGTCTTGGAAACTGTTAGGATCTGATACACCTAAAAGATTTAAACTATTTATCATAGCATTAAGTTCGGATTCGATGATAAATGTATCTGATGTAGTAACAAGAATTGGGACGTTGCTTGAATCTCTATCAGGTACTATAACAGTTGAACCAATGTTTAAAATGACATCTGATATTGTCGCATGGATAATCGCTGATTCAATTAAAACATCAAAATTGTCCTTTAATAGATTGGTATCTTCTAAATCAATGTTATTAAAATCTGTGATATTTATTGAATACATTGCTCTTAGGACATTGATTATTTCTGTTTCAGCTATGTAATATGCATCACCTTCAAAAGTAACAATGTCATTGTTATCGACATCTTTGTCTGGAACTACAAGTTGTCCGCCGACACTCTTATCTAAATCTATTACAACATCTGATAATGTTGCATATATAATTAAAGATTCTAAAATCGTATTTACTTTGTCTTCGTCTATATCATCTTGAGTATCACTTTCTAAACGGTTGATATATGACGCATCAAACTCAACACCTTCAAAACCTTCTAAAGCTAGTGTACTGAGAGCTTTAAAAACGTTTTTAAGCTCTTGTTTCGTTACTACATCAATAGGTACCCCATCAACATCAATTGTAGTGTTAACTACTTGTGGAACTACGAACGTTGATGTATCAACGGTGTTGAAGTAATTACCTACTGTTGCATAAAGAATATCTGAAGCAAATAATGTATCAACTTCAAGATCTGTCAAAGTAAGAATTTTGTTTGGATCAAAGGTTGTTTCTTCTTCGTCTACAACTATTATTAACTTAATTGCTTCAGCAACATTTATTAATTCAGTTTCAGTAAAATAGTCATTCTCATCAAAGACAACATCTGGGAAGATCAATGCCATGTCTTGCATTGGCATTTCTTTGATTAAATCTGTTACTGTAGCTCTGATTACATATGACTCAAAGAAAGTAGCTATTGTTTCACTATCCATATCTGCAATAATTGCAAGATCTAAATCCTCAAGATTAATGTCTTCAGATACTTCTAGTAAAGCATTTACAGCTTCTAAAATTTGTCTTAATTCTCCTACCTCATCTTCAGAGTCTTTCCAAACGATATCAGCTGGAATTGTAAAGAAATCTATACCATCTATTCCTGCATTACCGCTTAGGATGTTGATTAAGGCTTCAGTAACAAGTCTTGACTCTAAAAGAATAGTTAAATCAACTTGTGCTAAAGTTTTTATAGTAGTTGAAACATCTCCTCCGGTTAGTGCTTCAAAATCAAGATCAGCTTCTACTACTTCAGCGAAGATTTCACCTAGAGCTCTGATTTCATCTTCTAAGACTAAATCACTAGGTACCACTAAGATTGCTGAAATTTGATCATCAGAGTCTTCTAACATTGGGAAAAGTACAGTTTCAATAATTGTTGTAATAACTTGAGATCCAGCAATATTGTCAAAGATGTCGATAACTGTTTCGCCTGTGACTTCAATCTGTGATACGTCGCCTTCGCCTTCAATGAACCCAGCTCCGTTTAATATATCGAATAATTGACCGGCTATAACACCGATTGTTGCTAGTTCTTCTTCGAAATTAATTGTACCATCGTATAATTCTTCAACTTCAAATGGCAACTCTTGTTCAAACTCGATAGATGCATATTCAATTGCAATCGGTACAGCCGATATAATTAGTTTAGAGTTTGCGATTATTGCAAATAAATCTCTGATTTCATCACCTTTAATATCAGAGATGTTTTCAGTTTCCATATATTCTGATTGAGCAAAAACCGCAAAAGCTTCCGCGAAAACTCCTAGTTCATAACGAAAAGCAACTTGAGTTTCTTTATACTCAAATGACAACACGCTATCAAAAAGATTAATATGCATTGGTACGGTGACGTCTTCGTCTATCACCGATTTCACTTGAATCGCATTGGCTGCTTTCACAAAGATATTAGAGTTGTACTCATCAACCATTTGATTTAAGATATCCAGTGCATCTTGAACCATCGGATCATTAAGCGGGTTATCGCCTGGATCGGTCGGTTCTGCTAAAAGCGTATAGTTTGCTTCATAAAGATTTTCTCTTGGGACAAAGTTTAAAGTTTGGGTGTTGTCTTCTTCTGTAGCGAATTGCTCCATCAAAGAACTCATGCTATCGAGAATAGATATGGTTCCGCCCATTACTATTAACATAATGAAAATAGCCATTAAACCGTTTGCAGCACCTACTATAGCACCAAAACCGCGCATTTTGTTTGCGCCTTTTTTTGTTTTAAAGAAGATAATCCTAATAATAAAGCAAATGAATTTGTAGATAATTAAGATTACTGTGAAGTAAAGAACAGTCCAAACAATCTTAATGGCAAATTGAATTATTCCAGCTGTCATAATCATGAACTCTTCTGACATTTCAGTTAAATCAATTTCTGAACCCAAAAAATGAGCGAACACATCCTGATAACTTGCTTCAAACGATGTGAAGCTTGCTAAACTAGGATCAATATTATCACCCATAAGTGGACCTAAAAAAGATAAGTCAGCTGACCATATTATTCCAACGACCAGATTTAAAGTCACAAAGAATAATATGTAAAAAATAGCCATTGTTATTAGTTTATAAAGCGATTTTTTCAATCCGCTTAAAAAACCAAATAAAACTGCTAAACCTAGAACAATATAAAAAATCAAATTTAAAGATAACAAAATTCCAAAATCAAATTGTGTTAAAAACATAAAATCACTCCCTTGTACAGTGTATATATATCAAGTTTATTATACTATATATACGAATAATGCTAATGAATTATGCTAAAAAAATAAAAAAAATAGTAAAAAAACTCAATATAATAATATATTTTGGTTTTAATGAAGACGTTATAGGGATTAACTTGGGTAATTGACTATGCAAAAAGGCTTTAAAATTATATAATATATATGAATGAAAAAGAGCAGGTGATAGGATGAAGAAATTACTAAAGTTATCGATTATTGTTATCATGTCCATGTTTTTGGTTGCTTGTGATGCAGTATATTTTCCTTTCTTTGACATCTTCACAGAAACTCAAACCACAACATTAAGAACTAGTGTAGATGGAACAATAACATTTGTAGAATCTGAGTATAACAGTTTTGCTGTATATGAATCATTGACATATTCATTAGATGATATTGATGAGTATAATGATATTTTATTAAGCACGAAAAGCCATATCAGACATGCAAATATTCAAGTTAATACGGTTGTTTACAATCCAATTATACCTTGGGGTGGCGGCACGTCAAGAGATGTAATTAGTATGGGATCTGGTTTCGTTTTTCATGAGGATGATGAATTTTACTACGCTATCACAAACCACCATGTAATTGAGTCTGACTTGAATGTGGATTTTGAAATTAAAACCTTTGAAGACACAGAGTTTCACACATCCGAGTTAAACGCTTTTAGCGAAGAATATGATTTGGCAGTTTTGAAGTTTACCAAGAACTCACGCACTGAAGTCAGTATTATTGATATCTATCAAAGGTTATATTATAAGTTTAATCCAGGTGAGATTGTTCTAGCGGTTGGAAATCCAAGCTCAGTTGTGAATAATGTTACCTTCGGCGAGTTTAAGTCAATGGAAAATTTAGAAAACGTTGATTTTAAAGTAATATATCATGATGCAACAATCGCTAACGGATCAAGTGGTGGAGCATTGGTTGATATTGATGGAAATCTATTAGGTGTCAACACCTGGGGTCTAGAAGATACCGATGAATTTTCCTTTGCTATACCTAATTATATCGTTTATACATTTCTTATAAATAATGGAATCCTGGATTAATTGTCCAGGATTCCTTTTTCTATCTTAAGTTTTAATGTCTGTGAATCATAATTATTAAAGATGAGTTTTACAAAAGCTTGTTCGTCAGGATAATTGCTTCTGATATAAACTCCAGTGCTTCCGGCACTTAAAGCTTGATTTTTAGGTCCGATTACACTTAGTGAATCTGAGGTTTCAATTGTAAATGATTCATTATTATAATCAAGGATATTTTCGAATTGATCGACTGCTTTAATGAGTATTCTAATCATGTCATATGTATCGCCATGTATTAAGATTTCTTTTTGTGGTTCGATAATAATTTT
>JAVEQW010000065.1:0-6264 GCA_034007385.1 Candidatus Izemoplasmatales bacterium | reverse complement strand
CTTTATCAAAGGCTATTGGTGTAATCGGTGGTTATGTGGCTTCTAAGAAAATAGTTAAAGAATGGCTGCTTCATCGTGCTAGACCACTACTTTTTTCAACTGCTTTGCCACCAGCTGCTATCGGTGCTACGATTGAATCGGTTAAGATGTTGATGGAGAGCGAAGAGTATACCGATAAGTTATGGAATAATGCTAGATATTTTAAGAAAAAGATGAGTGCTTTAGGTTTTGATATTGGTCATAGTGAAACACCAATCACACCAGTAATGGTAGGTAATGAAGCTAAGACGATGGAGTTCTCTAAGACTTTATTGGAAAACGGAGTTTTTGTTTCCGGAATTGTTTTTCCTACTGTTCCTAAAGAAACCGGAAGATTAAGATGTATGATTAGCGCAATGCATACAATCGACGACTTGGATTTCGCTATTAAGGTATTTGAAAAAGTTGGAAAAGAATTAAAGATAATCTAAAAAAAGAACAAGCAAGATTTACTTGCTTGTTTTATTTTTGCCTTTATAATGTTTAGCGAGTCCGCCTATGCTGGTTTCGCGGTATGAGTCCAACAGATCTTTTCCGGTTTCTTTCATAGCATCTACGACTGTATCAAATGAAACAAGACGTGTGTCAATTAAAAGGGTTGCCAGTTCACCCGCATTCATCGCTCTTACGGCGGCTACAGCGTTTCTTTCTATGCATGGTATTTGGACATAACCTAAGATTGGGTCGCAGGTCAAGCCTAAATGATGTTCAAGTGCAATTTCTGCTGCGTATTCAATAACTTCCAGATTGCCGTTTTCGAGTTCGCTATAAGCCGCCGCTGCCATCGCGCATGCCGTTCCTACTTCGGCTTGACAACCAGCTTCGGCACCGGAGATAGATGCGTTATGTTTAACAATGTTGCCGATGATTCCAGCAGTAGCTAAACCATCCAATATTCTTTCGTCAGAGTATTTTCTTATGTCTCTCAAGAAATATAATAAACTTGGCAATACGCCACTAGCACCACAAGTAGGAGCGGTTACAACAGTCCCCCCGCTAGCATTTACTTCGGAAGTTGCGTATGCATAAGAACTAAGAAGTCTTAATTCGATAGAAACTTTATTTTTTTGATCATTCAGTAAAGATTTCGCTTTACTTTTAACCTCAAGCAGACCTGGAAGGTAACCTTCTTGATGAAGGCCAAGGTTAATTGTTTCTTTCATTTGGAGCCAAATTCTTCTCAAGTAATCTTTAAAATCAGGGTCTTCATGTTGGTATACATAATCATATAGTCTTATGTTATTTTCTTGACAGTAATCTTTGATTTCCTGAAAGTTCTTGTGAGGATATACTTGAGGTTTTTCCTTCAAATTATCGCCTTTTCTTAAGATGGAACCACCACCAATCGAATAATATCTTTCTTTACCGATCATCTGATTATCTTTATAGATGGCGATGTCCATGGTGTTTGGATGTTCAAGATTCAGTTCTTTTGAAAAAATTACATTAGCATTTTTTAGAGTTTCTCTAATTATCTTATCAGTCAAGTGTCCTAGACCCGTGAAACTTAAACTACCATAAAGAGTGACTTCAAAAAAGTCACCCTGATAATTATTCAATATTTCTTGGCAGATTTTTTCCGGTCCCATTGTATGGGAACTAGAAGGACCTCTACCAATTTTATATAACTCTCTTAAAGATTCCATATTATCTATGTAGTAACAAAATCATTTCTCTTAATGCTTTAGCAGCTACTACAGTTGAAACATTTGAACTATCTAACATCGGAGCTAGTTCCACTAAATCAGCACCAACAACATTATTAAGCTTTTCAAAACTTTTCATGGCGTTTAGTAAGTCCTTAAAAGTCATTCCGCCTGGTTCAGGTGTTCCGGTACCTGGGAATACTGCAGGATCTAAAACATCTAGGTCAATTGTTATATAGACTGGTTTGTCTTTGATTTTCTCGATGACATCTTCAAGACCTTCAAAGTTGAATTTTTGCATGAATGTATGACCGTTTTTAGCAAAATCAAATTCATGTTTATCGCCGCTTCTTATTCCAAACTGGAAAATTTTTCCGTCACCTAAGATGTCATAACATCTTCTGATAACAGTAGCGTGAGATAGTTTTCTTCCTAAGAATTCATCTCTAAGATCTGTATGAGCATCGAGATGGATGATGTGAAGATTAGGATACTTTTCCATTAAAGCTTTTACAACCGGAAAAGTCACTAAATGTTCGCCACCAATCATCATTGGTTTTTTGTTATCAAAAACGATTTTTCTTGATACATCATAAATGATATCTAAAGATTCTTCCACTAGTCCCATCGGTAATTCTAGATCACCGATATCAACTGTATGATAGTCTTTCAGATCCATTTCTTTATATGGTGAATACCATTCAATCCCCATTGATTCAACTCTAACAGCATTGCCGGCAAATCTCGTACCTGGGCGATAAGATGTTGTGTTGTCTAACGGAGCTGAGAATAGTACTACGCTAGATTCGTTGTATTCGCTTTTACAACTTTGAAATGATAAATCTACTTTTTTCATATTAAATCACCTTCATATTTAATCCAATTTTCTTTGTCGACGATTTGTACATAATCGATATCGGTATCGTTGTCGATATCGCTTTGTAAAGAACCGCCTTTTTCTTTATAAAATTTAATGTCTCTTACGACGTCTTCAGTAATTACTTCGCCTGGAATTATAATTGGAATTCCCGGTGGATAAATCATGATAGATTCAGCACTGACTTCATCGTATGCATCTTCTAACTTTATTAAGTGTTTTGGTGCATGATAAGCGTCACGCGGTCTAACATAAGTTTCAGGAAATTGATAACGGAACTCAATTTTTGGAAGTTTGTCTTTGATTTTGTTGTATTCAACTGCAAGTTTCTTGAATGCAAGAACCAGTCTTTCCAAGTCTTGTTTTGTAGTTCCTATCGTTAAAACACATAAAACCATATGTGATTCAGCAAGTTCTAACTGAATGTTATATTTTTTCTTCATGATTTGATATACGTCAAATCCTGATAAACCTAAATCGCTGACTTTAACCATCAGTTTTGTTTCGTCATAATCGAAACAACCTTGGTTCAAAAGATATTCTTTATCGATAACTTTTATTCCAGGAATATTCTTAAGTTTTTCTCTGGCGATTTTTGCAAGTTGCAAGACATTGTTAATTCTTGCCTTTCCATGGAAGTACATGGTTTTTCTAGCAACGTCAAGTGAGGCCATCAGTAAAGAACTAGGAGAAGTAGATTGCAACATGTTAAGCGTTGCGCGTAGTCTTTGATGATCAATTCTATCACCTTTGGTTAAGATTACTGAGCTTTGTGTTAAACTACCAGCAGTTTTGTGCATTGAAGTCGCGCTGATATCAGCGCCAGCTTCCATAGCTCCGAGTGGTAGTTTTTGGGAGAAGTAGAACTGAGCCCCATGAGCCTCGTCAACCATAACGACGATATTTTTTTCATGAGCGTAATCAGTAATTTTTTTGAGATCCGAAACAACGCCAAAGTATGTTGGATTGATGATAAAGATAGCTTTAGCATCAAGGTTTTCATCAATTGCTTTTTTAACAGATTCAAAACTAACGTCATTAGCTATACCAACGTTTTCATCGATATTGGGTTTAATAAACACAGGCATTGCACCTGAAAGAATAAGTCCGTTTATCACTGACTTATGAACGTTTCTTGGTAGGATTATTTTATCGTTTGCTTTACAGACACTCATAACCATAGCTAAGATACCAGTGGTCGTACCATTGGTTAAAAAGTATGATTTATCAGCTTGCATAGCTTCAGCCATAAGTTTTTGCGCTTCCGCTATCACACCAGTCGGATAGTTTAAATGATCTAGTCCCACTGGAGAATTTGCATCCAATAAATATAACTTTTTACCAGCGAATTTTTGGAGGTCGTTATCAATTCTTCCCAGCTTGTGTCCAGGGACATCAAACGGCGCAACGTGGCTATTGCCATATTCTTTTAATTTAGTGAAAAATGGGGTATTATTATGTTTAGAATCTCTCATTAAGCATCCCTTTCTTTTCCTTGGTTCTTCATGACACAATAATACCATATTTGATTAAAAAATTAAAGGAATTTTATTTGGAGATTTTAGAGCGTTGGCAGAAAAACTAAATGAGATTTTTGTTTTTAAATTATTTTGTTTTAAGATATTGAATATTATCTGAAATTAGATAAAATTAAGTATAAGAGGGTTATTAATTGTCTAGATTAAAACAGTTTCAAGACAAGTTAAAAAAACCGACGAAAATGGAAGTTTTTAAGGGATTGTTTCAATCCTTTACGATGACAGCGGTTGTCGTAGTTGCGGCAGTTATATTCATTCCTAAAAGTCCTAAGGCCAGCTTTGATGAAGTCAAGGCTTTTTCCCATGAAGTGATTTACTCATTGAATGTCACAGATAGCGATATGGTCGTAAAGGAAGATGAATTAACCCTTATATTAGAGAGTCAAACTGAGAAGTATCTGGAAACTATTCCAATAGGTAAAAGCTTCGGTAGTTTCACAGGGTTAAAAGAAAATACTAGATACGAACTTAAAGTTATTTATAATAAAGGCTTTGGGGATGAGGTGCTAGCAAGAAGTGTAGTCGTTACCGATAATGATTTGATAGCTGCTATTACCAATGTTTCCTTATCACCCGATTCACTTGATTACATGAATATCTATGATGTCGATATCAGTTATGGCGATGTTGAAGGCTATACTGATTTTACTCTTAGATATGCAGCTATATTTCCTGATTACCCGGATCAAATTTTTTATGACTATTTAAGTTTAACTGGAACTAGCGAGACAGTGCAAATCGAGTTTTACGATAGCGGCGCCAGCGATTATCATTTGGTCTTGGAAGCTTATTATGAAGGTGATTTAGTTGTAATAGATGAAACTAATATAAGACCACCATTTGTTTTTTACGCTTCGGTTTTCTTAAGTTATTACAATGATAAGGAAGCGGCTTTCGGAGTCTATTTTGAACAAGAAGTAAGCGATGGAATAAAGCTTTATCTGGACGTTTATCGAGGTAATAACAAAGTTAATGAGATTGAGTATTTACCAACAAGTGAAGGAACTCACACAAGTCATGATCATATTGTTGTGAAAGGTTTGAGTCCTGAAACTGAGTACGGTTTTGTTTTGAGAGCCATATATTAATCCTGATACTTTAAGAGAAGAGATTGTTGAATATGAAGCAATATCGGTGACTACTTTACCGAAACAAGATATCAGTTTTGAAGTTGTTGAGTATGATGATTATTATGAAGTCTTTGTTACTAGTAAGACCCTTGATTTAGATAAGGTAACATATGAAATATATTATTACGATGAAGTTAATCAATACTGGTATTACTCAGAAAGCAACTACTATATTTTAGAAGTTGATGGTGAAGAATATAAGACCAGTTTCATTGTAAACAAGCAAAGCTACGAAGAGTATTATATTGAAGTTTTTATGCAAAGTAGTATGGATTATGAAAAAGAAAAATTTTTAGTTAAGATAGAAAGTTAGAGGGTACTGTTTATGAAATTTAAAGAAATGAGTAAGAAAGAAAAATTGAATTTGATTATTGTTTTAGGAGTAGTGTTTGTTTTGTTGTTAGTAAGTATTTTATGACCGATTATTTTTCCGAATACAACTTTTGCGAATATTATTGATAATTCAGTGGGTAAGTTCTTTAATTTGTTTGACTTCTTTAAGAATAATTATGTTGTGTTGATTGAAACGCTAGCGATTATCTTTTTTATGTGGTTGATTAGCAAATTGCTTTTGATTATTGTCAGCATTTTCAAAGCCAAATCTTTTAGAGGTACAACTATCGCTAATCTGATTAACTCAACCATTAAATATCTCGCTTTTATAATCGCGATATTCTTGATTTTAAGCGCTTGGGGAGTTCAGACACCAACCCTCTTAGCTGGTGCCGGGATTATAGGTTTAGCAATTAGTTTTGGTGCACAAAGTTTAATAGAAGATATTTTCAGTGGTTTGTTTATAATATTTGAAAAACAGTATTCTGTCGGTGATATCATTCAAATCGGTGATTTTAGAGGTACTGTTAAGGAAATCAGTTAAAGAGTAACTAAGTTTGAAGATATTAATGGTGATATTAAAATCATCAATAACTCTGATATTAGAGGTGCTATCAATACCACCACAAGTCTGTCTAAAGCAATTTGTGAAATATCAATCGGTTATGATGAAGATATCGAAAGAGTAGAATTAATAATTA
>JAVEQW010000064.1:0-6292 GCA_034007385.1 Candidatus Izemoplasmatales bacterium | reverse complement strand
GTTGTCGGCAATCATTTCGTTTATGATTATTACTCCATCTTTATTTAGAAGTTTACTCATTCCTGTATAAGTATCGGTTAAATCTTCTAAATGGTGAACTGTATTAGATAGGCAGATAATATCAAAATAGCCTTCAGATAGTTTGGTCTCAAGGATATTATCATTAACAAATTTTATTCTTAAATCATCTTTAAATGATTCTCTATTGGATTGAAGTAATCTGTCATCAAGGTCAGTACCAATAATTTCTTGGTAATTATTACTCAACATTTTTATTAATTGAATAAAATTACCTCTGCCAGTACCCACATCAAGGATTTTTGGATTGTGATATTGCATTAAATATTCTTGTAATCTTTTCATCTAATCCCTCGTTTTCCATAGTTTATTATACATAAAAAAAAACATTTGAAAATGACTTGACTAAAAATAATTAAAAAATGATATAATTTTTTTGTACTGGAGGTTTTCTTGTGAAAAAAACTGATTTCATATTTGCATCAATATTTATCTTCATAATAGTTCTTCTTGTTGTAAAACCCACTAGAGAATTCATTGCTTCAAGCAGTTCGAATTACCCATACCTAATGGGTTTTGTTAAAACTTCCATTCTCGCAACCTTTGGCGAAATGGTCGCTTCAAGGATAGCTACCAAAAATTACTTCAGCAAAACAGGTTTACTATATCGCTTTATCATTTGGGGTTTCTTAGGTATGGCGTTTGTTCTGGTTTTCAAAATATTCGATCAAGGTGTAAGAGCAAGCATCGCTTCAGGCCTTCTTCCATCCTTTTCAGTAGACAGTTTGTTTGGTAAGATTTTCACCGCCTTCTCAGTTAGTTTCTTCATGAACTTAATCTTTGCTCCAACATTCATGATTCTCCATAGAGTAACTGACACTTTTATTGATTTGGGCGATGGTAATTTAACTAAGATATTTAAAGTGAAAGGATCCGCTGTAATCTCAAAAATCGATTGGCAAAACTTCTTTGGTTTTGTTGTACTAAAAACAATCCCCTTATTTTGGATTCCTGCTCACACTATCACTTTTTTATTACCAGAAAACTACCGGATTTTAAGTGCCGGATTTTTATCGATTGCTCTTGGTTTAATCTTAACGCTATCGAAATTAAAAAAGAATAAGTTAAACAACTAAGTTTTATAAGGTATGAGAGAAAAATCATACCTTATTTTTCTGCTAAACAATAGGAAAACCTTTATTTTTATGATAAAATTAATTTAATGACATTTAATAAGAAAGGATTATAAAAATGAAATTCAAAGATTTTAAGTATGAAAGACCTAATCTTGAAGAGTATGTGAAACAAGCTAATAGAATACTTAATCTTCTTGGTGAGAACGAATCGCTTGAAACGGAAGTTAATGCGATTAAAGAATGGTTCGACATCAATGACGAAATAGAAAGTATGATTACTCTAGTATCTATTCGAAACTCACTTAACACTCAAGATGAATTCTATGAGAAGGAACAAGACTTTTTTAATGATAATGTTCCTGAATTACAACAATATGAACATATCTTTTCGACAAAGATACTAAAGTCAAAAAACCGTAAAGGATTGGAGAAAGAATTCGGCGAACTTTTATTTAAGTCATCTGAATTAAGACAAAAAACTTTTGATCCTAAGATTATCCCTTTGCTCCAGCAAGAAAATAAACTTTCTACCGAATACTCTAAACTATTAGCTTCTGCTAAACTAGAGTTTGAAGGCGGAACCTATAATTTAAGTCAAATGGGGCCGTTCTTACAAAACCTAAACCGTGACATTCGTCACAGGGCTCAATTAAAAGTATCTGAGTTCTTTGAAAATAATGAAGAACAATTAGACAGAATCTATGACGACATGGTTAAGGTAAGAACTAAAATCGCTCATGAATTAGGTTATGAAAATTATGTTCAATTAGGATATGATCGTTTAGGCAGAACCGACTATGACTATAAAGACGTTAAAAACTACCGCGATCAAATCTATCGCGATGTAGTTCCACTTGTTGCTGAACTTAAAAAACGCGACGCAAAAAGAATCGGTATTGACAATCCGAAGTCTTATGACCTTTCACTAGCATTCTTAACTGGAAACCCTACTCCAAAAGGAGATAGAAAGTGGCAGGTTGACGTTGCTAAAAACATGTATAGTGAAATGTCGCCTGAAACCAAAGAATTCTTTAACTTCATGTTAGAACACGACCTTCTTGATCTTGATTCAGTTCCTGGTAAGGCTGGCGGCGGATACTGTACATACATTCCTACTTATAAAACACCATTCATCTTCGCTAACTTCAATGGAACTTCTCACGATGTCGATGTCTTGACTCATGAAGCAGGACATGCTTTCCAAGTATACTCAAGTAGAGACAATATTCCAGCTTATCGTTGGCCGACATATGAAGCGGCGGAAATTCATTCAATGAGCATGGAATTTTTGGCTTGGCCATGGATTGATGGATTCTTCAAAGAAGATACTGAAAAATATAAGTTCTATCATCTGGCTTCTTCTATCTCATTCTTACCTTATGGTGTGGCAGTAGACGAATTCCAACACGAAATCTACTTTAACCCAGAAATGACACCTGAAGAGAGAAAAGCTACTTGGAGAAAAATCGAAAAGAAATACCTTCCATTTAAAGATTACGACGATGATTCATTTATGGAAAAAGGTACTTTCTGGTATCGTCAAGGACATATCTTCGGTTCACCATTCTATTACATTGATTATACTTTAGCACAGGTTCTCGCTTTCCAATACTGGGTAAAATCAAGAGAAAACCATCAAGAGGCTTTCAAATCTTACTTAGGTTTATGTCGTTTAGGCGGATCAAAGAGTTTCGTTAATCTGATTGAAGCAGTTAAACTTAACAACCCATTTAAAGACGGAACGGTAAAAAAAGTTATTGAACCGTTAAAGAATTACTTAGATTCTGTAAACGATGAAAATTTATAAGTAAATCAATTGCTTAATATTTTATATCGGCTATAATAAGACTGGAAAATAAAAAAAGGAGGATTTATTATGGATAAAAAAATGGTTGAAGCTATCAACACACAATTAAATTTTGAAATCGAATCAGCACATGTTTACTTAGCAATGCAAAACTATTTCGCTGCTAAATCACTTAAAGGATTTGAACATTGGTTCCAAGTTCAATTCCGTGAAGAACTTGAACACGCTCAAAAATTCATGGATTACCTAAATGACCGTGGAGAAAGGGTTGAATTAAGAGGATTTGGAAATCCACAAAATGAATTCGATTCAGTTCTTCAAGTTCTTGAAGTTTCACTTAATCATGAAAAAGAAGTTACAAGAAGAATCAACAACTTAATGAAAATGGCTATTGAACTAAATGATTACGCAACAGTTAGTTTATTAAACTGGTATGTTGACGAACAAGTTGAAGAGGAAGCAAATTTCTCTGAATTAATCGACAAAGTTAAGATGATTAGCAATAACGGCATTTTCATGCTAGACAAAGAATTAAGAAAAAGAGAAGACTAAGAATTAAAAAAGGAGCTAAATTTTTAGCTCCTTTACTTTGCTTTATTAGATTAAATCAAACCTTCATGCCAATCGCCAATAAATTCAATCAGATCATTAAATTCAGGACTTTTTGCATTTCTTACATAATAACCGCTTGTGGACATACCTGTAAGTAAAGCTTGATCAGGTTTTAAATCCAGCAGCAATCCCAACATAAATCCAGCATTGAAATTATCTCCTGCTCCGGTAGTTAATTTCGGTTTTTCAACATAAGGACCGGTTTCTTCATAGAATTCTCCATCAATGACGCAACAAGATCTGTCAACCGGATGGATTACCACGCCATGAATGTCTAAATATTTATACAACGCTTGATTTAAGTCTTCTAAAGAAACTTGCATGTTTCTTAAACTTGAATCATCAAATAAATCTAAAACATTGGCTACGTCATAAGCCTCTTTTTTATTTAAACCTAAAACAACTCTAAAATAACCGTTGAATTCTTTCAGAAGATTTAAAGCCTCTACTATTTCAGCCCCTTCTCTTTTTTCCGGGTCAGCTAAATCGATGAACATAAAAGGTCTAGTGTTTTTCTTCGGTAAATCTTTGATAATGTTTTTTAATAATTTACGCCATAGGTCAGTCATATTAGGAAGCATACTCCAATTAACCGTAGCGAACATATCGATACCAGAAATCATCTCTTTAAGAGAGTCTTCTTTTACAACGCTAATCAGCTGTTCGTAAGTAACGTTTACTAAGGAACTCATTTTACCTAAGATCAATTTCCCGTCGTTAAATTCTAAAGCATCGGAATGTCCTGGACTTTCAATTGTGAATACTTTGACTTTCTTCTCTAAATCAAGAAATACGTCATTTAGAGTCGGATATCCTAACGATCCGATATATGTTATATTAGCTCCAGCACCGCTCATTGCATTACACATAATTGGGCCGTTTCCACCAATCTTCTTGACAACTGGTACAAGCTCAATATTTGTTGATAAACCACTGGCTTTTTGAATTCTTTTTGCTAAATCATCAATCGTTTCAATCCGTTTGAAATTTTCGTTATCTAAGCGTTTATCAACCACATGAATTATTTCATCTACAAAGCCGTCAAAACCGATTAACAATTTTAGTAATTTAGGGTTTTTGTTTTTTAATTCTTTCATTAAATCTATTTTTTTATGTTCCATTAGCTATTCCCTCCTAATTCAATAATATTATACATTAACTCTCGGCTTTTTAACAAATAAAAACCAACATTTTTTTAAAAGTGTTATAATATTTTTATGATAAGAGGTAAGTTATGATTTTTATAACTGGAGCTACAGGCCATATTGGTAATAATCTTGTAAGAAAATTAAAACAAGATAATATGGATTATCGAGTACTTGCAAGACAAGTTGCAAAGTCAATTGAACCATTTAAAGATAAAGTCATCATCGGTGATATTTTTTCTTTTGATTTTTTAAATGACAACCTCAAAGAAAACGATACATTGATTCATTTAGCCGCATACATTAATCTAAAAAACGACAAGGAAGAATTAACGGCTAAAATCAATTTTGAAGGCGTTAAAATGATAGCGGATCTGTGCTTAAGCAAAAAGATTAGATTAGTATATACCTCTTCTACCGATTGCATCACAAATGGTGATTATAATCTTTCAGAACCAGAAAACATCAATTTAGATAATCTAGAAGGTTATTATCAAAAATCGAAGGCTTTAGCTACAAACTATCTATTAAAACTTCAAAAGGAACAAAGCCTTGAATGCTTGATCCTCTATCCCTCTGCAGTTATCGGCATCAATGATTTTAAACCTTCCGCTGTCGGTAAGGAAATCAGAAGGTGCTTTAAAAAGCATATCTGTTTTTACTTCCATGGCGGTTATAATTTCGTAGATGTTGAGGATGTTGCTACGGCGATACTTAATGGGGTTAAGGAAAATATCAACGGTTCATTCATTTTAAGCGGTGAATATATCAGTTTATACAAAATGTATAAGTTAATATTTACTAGTATTAAAAGAAAACCATTAATGATAAAAATCCCTGTTTACTTGGTTAAATTAGGAGCGAAAATATTCCCTAAGTATAAAATCATGATTTATGCTTTATTAACTGAACATAACTTCAATAACAAGAAAATGGTTAACTTACTCAAGATTAATCCGACACCGATACCTATTACATTAAAAAACACCATTGAATGGTTTAAGGAGAACTGAGATGAACAAATTAGTAAAAGAATTTTATTTGGAAAAAGGTTATAACTGTGCAGAAACTATGCTTCTACTGGCAAATAAAGATTTTAAACTAAACCTAGATGAAAAACATATAAAAATGATGGCTGGTTTTGGCGGTGGTTTATGCAAAGAAAAAGTTTGCGGAGTTATTACTGGTGGAATAGCAGTTTTATCAGTGATGTTCAGCGGTTCAAGTATTTTAAAAGAAACGACAATAGAGTTTCAAGATAAAACTTTAAAAATGTTCTCTTCGAATGATTGTAGAGATATAAAATCACTTCATAGAGAAGAATCAAATAAATGTGCTAATGTAATAGATAAAGCATACGAAATCTTGAAAGAAATTATCCTAAATAATAAAGAAAAGACGATTTAGTCGTCTTTTGTTTTTATATTGGTACCGGTAGTCGGACTCGAACCGACACGCTTTTAAGGGCAATGGATTTTGAGTCCATCGTGTCTACCAATTTCACCATACCGGCATAGCAATATTAATTATACACAATTTTTCTAAAAAAGCAAAGATAAAATTAATCTAAATTT
>JAVEQW010000010.1:11332-30788 GCA_034007385.1 Candidatus Izemoplasmatales bacterium | reverse complement strand
TCTATTATAAACGTCGATATCTACAAACCTTCCTAAAGAATGGTTTTCTTCAATATGAGTTGTCTTTCTCTTTAAGTCTTGGGCGATATCTTCTTTGAACAAGAACAATAAATATGGTCCGTCATCGTTACGATTATATAAATATTTGTCACAACCTAATTGAGAAATTAAAAAAGAAAAAGCATTGACGACTAAATACGAAAGATAACTGTTCTTATCACTTCCGGGCATATTAGCCTTTAAAGTAGCAACAGTTTTATAATCTTTTAAGTATTCTTTAATCAATAGAGCTCTTTCTTCTCTACCTAATAAGATTTTATCACTTTGATTCATAATTTACTTTTCTTAGACAGTCTATAATAGTGCCATCACGATACTCTACATAACCGATAATTTGATCACTAGGTTCAGAATATTTAGGAACTCCAGTAATCTTATGTGTTAAATCTAGCAAATCTTTAATATTATGAATTGGGAATGGACTGTTCTTTAGTTTTTCCAATAAATCTTTTCTTAAAGGATTAATAGCTATTCCTCTTTCGGTAATCAATATATCCACATCAGTTCCTGGAGTAGTTACAGTCGTTACTTTTTCCTTAATTATTGGGATTCTAGATTTGATTAAAGGAGAAATGATTATTGTTACGTCAGCTCCATAAGCAATGTCTGCGTGTCCGCCTGATCCACCGATTAAGTTTCCCATCGAATCAGTAGTGACATTAACATTGAAATCTAAGTCTATTTCGGTTGCTCCTAGGATAACAAAATCTAACTTGTTACAAATCGGATTATTCTCAAAAGGATTTCCATACTCACTAGCTGACATCGCTTTATGATTCTTATTCATAGCATAAGAATTCACTGCATCTAAATCAAAACACTGAACATCATACAATTCCTTAAATAAACCCGCTTCAAGCATATCTACATAAGCTTTAGTTATTCCGCCTGAAGCAAATGAGCCTATAATATTGTTTTTCTTCATTATATCTTCAACAAATTTGACAACTGCCAGTGAAGTTTTACCAGCTCCGGTTTGCATTGAAAAATCATTTTTTATCATACCTAAATAATCCAATAAGTTTGCACAATCCTTAGCAATTTTTAGACCGATTGGATCTTTAGTAATCTCTGTAGTTCCAGATACTATCCCAGAGCTATCACCTATAGAATCAATTACTAGAACATAGTCTACAAATTCTCCATCAATTTGATAATTTTCAAGTTTTTCAACAACATTGTCTGTAACTAATACCACTTTTTTGGCATATTCTAAATCACTGATAGCATATCCTAGCGTACCACAAGCACTTTTGCCAATTGCCCCATGGCCATTACCGTTTTTATCTACAGTTGGGCAAGCTATGAAAGCTACATCGATCATTAAATCGCCGCTTTCAATTGCTCTAGCTCTACCGCCATGAGTATTCATCATCAACTTGCCTTTTAAATAACCCTTGCTGATTAGATTAGCAACTTCACCGTTCAAGTAATTGGTATGAATATCTTTAACATTTCCATTTTTGACTAGTTCAGCTAATTTTCTATAATTTGGAAATATTGAACTTGGTGCAAAATGCATATCTCTCAAATCTCTTTTTAAAACTTCTTCCGAGACTAGTTCAATTACTTTATCACCATTTCTTAGATGATGATGAAATGAAAGCGTCATTTGTGACGAAATATTTAGTTCATCGAATATTTTGCTTAAACTATCGAAAAAAACAGTTTTTGGCTGTTTTTGCTTTTTATCTATTAATGTTCTCGTCTTTGTTAAAAAGTCATCACTTTTTACAAAGGCTTTAAAATTGTTAGGAATTTCTCTTCCTACACCGTTTAACATCAATAATCACCTACATTAAATCGAATATTCTTGCTTTATCAATTATCTTTTTCGCTCTTTCGATAATTGGTTTATCAATCATTTTTCCCTTAAGTTGGAATGCACCTAAATCCGGATTTTCTTGATGAGCTTTATAAACTTCTTGCGCCCACTTGATATCTTCTACACTAGGTGAGTAAATTCTATTTACAACCTCTAACTGATTAGGATGAATACAAGCTCTAGCCTTCATTCCTAAAGTGTTTGAACCTAATGAATCTTTCTCAAGCCCTTTTATATCATTAATATTTGTAAAAGGAGTATCAATAGGTATTAATCTGTTAGCTGCACATGAAAATATGACTTTAGATCTCGCGTAAAAAATCTCATCATTAGATTCAGTTCTTTTAATTTCCAAATCACTTGTTAAATCCTCAGCTCCAAGTAAAATTGCACAAAGCCTTTTGTTTTCGGCAAATTCGTCAATTTCAACAATACCCTTAGCGGTTTCAACCAAAGCGATTATCTTAATTTCTTCTAATTTGTTTTCAGTTAAATATTCATCAAGTAAACTATCTACTTCAACCATAGTCTTATAGTCAACCTTTGGTATTAATAGATAGTTAATCTTACCTGTTTTTAATAAATCAATATCCTTTTTAAACCATTTTGAATCAACCGAATTGACTCTCAAGACTATTTGCTTTGGCAAAACGGAAGAGGTAGTTAAATAATTATGAACTAAATTTCTGGCGTTGTTTTTTTCCTTGATACTTATCGCATCTTCTAAATCAATGATAATAGCATCAGCCAAAAAAACATCAGCGTTTTGTAACATTGATGGATTATTTCCCGGAATGAAAAGCAAAGATCTAAACATCTTCTTTCATCCTTTCAATAGCTGTTAAAAGTCGAGATTTGATTGTATAATCTAAAGCACCTTTATCTTCTACCAATACATGAACGTTATCCAATCCTTGTTCCTTCAAAGTATTTTCGATAACTTCTAATATTTGATCATAGAAGAATACTCCGACAATGCTCTTAATCTCAATCTTTCTTTCTGTGCTAGATTCAATTGTTATCAAACAATCGTTTGATTCCTTGCTACCAGCAATCCCCTTCATAAATTATTACCTCTTTTTTGTTATTGCAATCACTCTATTCATTTCGTTTTTAACAATCATAAATCCCGCGTCAACACCCATGCCTGGTTTAGCCAAGCATTGATTAGCCATGCACGCAATTGCGATATTCGTAGTTACTTCTGCAGATATATTAGTTTCATTACATGTACCGCCACAATAACTGCCTATACCCACTTTATTACAGTAAATAATAGCTTCACAAATATTGTTTACTCCACCTAAATCTGGAGTTTTAATCTGTAACATATGTCCTGCTTTTCTATCAGCAAAATCGATAACGTCTTCTAAAGTATTACACCACTCATCGGCGACAATCTCAACTGAAGATTTTAAGCCATCTAATTTTTTAGTAATTTCAGCCAAATAATAGATAGTTTCTTCTTTATTGCCTGCATCAACAGGTCCTTCTATTCTCAATTTAAAAGGAGCGGCAGTTTGTTCTAAAACTAACAAGTAATTAACGATCTTATCAATATCATTGTTAAAAGCCAATCCGATAGTTCCGTAAACATCGATATGTAAAACCGGTGAGTAATCTTCTCTGCTTCGATGCTTGATTATTCTGTTTTTTAGCCAATTAACATATTCTCTTAAAAGTTCGCCATTTCTACCCAATTTCTTTTCAACATTATTGATAAGAGCGTGTGGTAATACATCAGCTTCTTTGATAATCATCTTATCAACATTGTCATAACGATCGTCTCCACTTTGAGTAAATACAGGCACTTTTTCATATACCTTCTCATCTATATTATACTCTTTTCTTATTACTTCTGCCATAGTCACCTTATTTACTTTAGAGACTGCAGAAAGAAAGGCTTGAGTTAATCCATATCTGATTGCTGTATGTAATCTCTTACCATTAAGTATCATTCGATCAAATTTCTCTGCTAAAGTTCTAAATTCTTTTACTTCTAAACCGATTAACATCGGTACAATATTTTCTTCTAAAAAAGGTATATAATTATCAGCTAAAAATAACGGATCTCTACCGCCTGTTCCAGAGTATTGAACTGCTGCACAATCTCCAGTACCTACGTCGCCGTTTTCTAAAATCAACTGAATAGATATCGCTTCTCCTCTTTGTCTAATTGACGAAAACCCTTCTATTTCAGGCGTTCCTACATAAAAGAAGCCATCGTTAACGGCTCCATTTTTAATTGCTTTTTGATCATCAAAGAAAAATCCTGTATATGATTTTGATAATACTACGTCTACTATTTTCATTTTGAGTTCCTTAAAGGCCTTCCTATTAATTTTCCTTTACTTACTGAATAAATATCATCAACTGTTAATTGGAATGATACTTCTCTATCTTCTGAATCGGCTCTTTCTTTAATCTTGTTGTAATGGAATGCTTTTATTTCGTCATTCATGGCAAGATTACCAAATTCAAGAATTCTTATTCTACCTTCATTATCTCTAGCAGGGAAAACTTTTCCTGCATTATATTTGCTTGGAGCAAAAGGTATGTCCAATAATCCTTGTTCAAAAGCTCTAACTGTCCCAACAGCTAAATCACCTTCGCCTACTTTTAAAACAACGTCAATTAATGATTTAACTTCTTTTTTAATTTGATTCATTTCTAAAAGCAAATCATCACTTTCAGAAATTGTTTGGTCTTTTAACATGTTTACAATAAATTTTGATGCTTTGACACCTAAACCATTAGCTTCCATAGTAGGAATACCAACGGATTCATGAGGTGATTTTGTAATTAATTTTGTAGCTTTTGATAAAGCCGCTACTGAAGAACTGTAAGATATTAAAGCCATAGCTTCTGCTTCATCACTAGGGAAACCACCCATCCATTGATGAAATACGGTAGATACTTCCATATCTTTATATCCAAACATGTCCAAATACTCCAATGTTTGATCATATAAAGAATGAACAGCAGCAACGTCTTGAATCAAGTTGCCACCCATACCATAACCGACAGTAATATTCTTCACACCTTGCTCAGCAGCTAATAAGGCTTCGATAATCATTACTGTATTAGAAATTGAAGGCGGCACTATTGTTCCAGTTAAAGGACCAAAAGGTTCTCTATTTATCTTAATTCCTCTTTCTTCGTAATAACCCACTAATCTATCTACATATTGCCAGTTTTTAATAGATACTTCAAGGGGAACGGATTTAGCATAAGGAATGTTATAAGATATTCCTCCGCCTTCATTAGAAGTCCATCCTGCAGCATGGATTATTTCAGATAGTAATCTAGCGTCTGGTGTTCCATGTCTAGCTTCGACTGGCTTGTTGATTGCTTCAAATACCTCTTTACAACCTTTGACTCCATGATTTACGGCTGGAAAACCATTTAATAAAGCTCTATGCTTTTGTTCAGATTCCTCTAAACCTTTTTGAGCTTCTTGATATCTATTATGTCTTGTATAACTATCTATAGTTGAAGGTAAACAATCAGCTCCAGAATCAGATAAATAGTTTAACAATTTTATATGCTCAGATAAAACCGGTACTCCACCCCGAGGTTGAATCAAAGTATCATTATTTAATTTAGCATTATTTAATACTAAAGCAAAATTCTTTTCCTCAGGAACTTGCTTTAAGTATTCTACAGCTTGGTCTAAATCCAAATCCGGATCATTCCCTGTTGGCCATGCTTTTAGCACTTCTTTTCTTTGCTCAAGAAATTCGGATTCAGTAAGTTTCTTATTTTGTAGTTTCATCTTGATTACCTCTAATCTGACAAATATGTTTTTTCATTATTTTTAATGCAGCCATTGGCTCTATTTTTGATAAGAGTCCCATCGCTGCCATTATATAATCGTGATCGATCAAAAAATTAGGATCATTTGGTCTTAACTCTTGATGATTATGTAATATGTTGGTTGTTTGTCTTAAAATTTCATATTGATGATTCGATTTTATAATCACTCCACCAGTACCTATGACAAAATTAACGTCCGACAAGTCTTTACCGACTTGATTGTATACTTTTCCCATCGGTGTTAAGACTTCTTGAATGCGCCCAACATGCCTATGCATAGCTCTATAAGCACACATTTCAGCTAGGAATTGGTCTATAAACTCATCTCTATTGTTTTCAGGTAACAATTTTACATTATTATATCGACGATTAACTTCATTAACAATATCAATACCCTTGTCTTTGTTAATGAAATTGATTTCTCTTTCAGACAAAGATTTTACTATTCCAGGTGCAGAATATCTCATTCCCAAATCGCCTTCAACAGTTCTTTTTGCGAATGGTTCTTCCAAACCTTGGATTATTACATCGCTTCTTTTGGTGGATTCGCAGATAGAATACATATCAGTGGTAGCTCCACCTATATCAACAACTACTATTTCTCCTAAACCTTCTTCTTCCAAATACCCTTCAGATAGAAGTTTAGCTGCTTCAAGGACAGCTGATGGAGTCGGTAAAATTACTTTGTTGATTTCGTTTTCGATTTTCTTGATACCTTTAGCGGCTATAATTTGCTTTAAGAATATTTCTCTAATCTTCTCTCTAGCATCATTAATGTTTAAAACATTTATTGATGGCATCACATTCTCACAAATATGACCATTTAAATTGTATTTTTCGAAGATATCTAAAATGTCATCTTGAGCAGACTTATTTCCTGCAAATACAATTGGGATATTTACTCCTAATTCACCCAATAAATTCGCATTGTAAATAACCGATTCAGAATTTCCACCATCTGATCCGCCCGCTAATAGTATAATATCGATTTTTTTATCTATGATTTGTTGAACTTCACTCTTATTCAAATGATGTGAAAAAACCAAATCCACTTTTGCTCCAGCGCCCAAGCAAACTCTTTTTGCAGCTTCTACCGTAAGCTCTTTAACTAGACCAATAGCGGCCATTTTAAGGCCGCCAGCAGCTGAAGAACAAGCAATAACTTGCTCAAAATCGATTCTTTTTCCTATTTTATCAAACAACTTGTCTAAAGCTCTTTGATAACCATCATTAATGTCTGTTTCAACAGTGGTAAAATCAGAAGAAGTACCAATTATGCTACATTCTTCAGTGTTTACAGCGCACAGTTTTGTAAAAGTTGAGCCAAAATCAATCAGCAAATAATTTGCCATTTTACTCTCCTAAATCTGTTTTGATGTCTTTCAATGCTTCGTCTATAGATATTCCAGGTGGGTAAATTCTATTAAAACCCATTTCTATAAATCTAGACTTAACTTCAGCAAAATCTTGTTTTCCAACTACAATATTTCCACCAACGTAAAGCAAGATATTGTCTAAACCAGATTCAATGCACTTATCTCTCATTCCGCGGCAATCAATTTCACCATGGCCGTAAAGAGAAGATACCATAATCATATCGGCATTTGTTTCAATTGCCGCATTAATAAAATCTTCTTGTGAAGATAATACACCGATATTTACAACGTTATAACTTGATTTAGTTAAAGTATATTCAATTATTTTATTGCCGACAGCGTGAACATCAGCACCAATTACCCCAATAACTATTGTTTTCAAACTTTTCTCCCCACATTTTTGTAAGCGTTTTTATAACCTATAACATTATAACATAGTAGATTATAGATTTAAAGAAAAAATCATAGAAAATCGTATAATCTTCTTTATAGTTTAAACTATAAAGGTTAGCATAAAAAGATAATCGCTCAATCTGTTCAAATATTTCTTTGATAACTCTAAATCTTGTCTTTCTTCTCTATCTACAAAAGCATTGATTCTACGTTCAGCTTTACGAGCCAAAGTCCTAGCTACATCTACATAAGCTCCAGCTTTTGACTTCTCGCTACCAGGGAGATAAAACCTTGCATCAAGTGGTCTAACATCTAGGATTTCTTGAATTTTATTTTCTAAAACCAAGACATCCTCTTCTTTGATTTGAACCAAAATATTGTAAAGATCAGAATCAAATTCACTAGCAATTAAAGAATTGATATTTTGCAAGTGCATTTGTACTTCTTTGATGAACTCAACTTTACAATAATGATATGCTAACCCTAAGTATGAACTAAACTCATCCATGGCTCCTAAAGTTTCAAATAAGATATGGCTTTTCCTATAAGCTCTATTCTCAAAGTCCTTTGATAATCCAGAATCCCCGTACTTTGTTGAGATTGAATCCAATTTGTTTATTGGCATAATTCTCACTTCTCTTTCTTATTTATTAGAGTATTAACAGCGAATGTAGCAACATCTTCAGCAAAACTTCCAGGTCCAAACCCTGCATCATAGCCTAATTCTTTAGCTAATTCATGAGAAATTCTTGCACCACCGGCAATTAATATCACTTTATCTCTCATTCCTTCGGTTTCCAATAACTCAACTAATTCAATCATATTTTTTAAATGAACTTCCTTTTGAGTTACAGTCTGTGAAACTAGCAAAACATCAGCATTCTTTTCTCTAGCAAACTTTATAAAGTCTTCATTTAACACTTGCGATCCAAGATTGTAGGCTTCAATTCCTTCATATCTTTCTAAGCCATAATGTCCAGCAAAACCTTTCATGTTCATAATTGCATCAATGCCCACTGTATGAGCATCAGTACCGGTAGAAGCTCCAACAAAAACAATTTTTCGATTAAAATTTTGTTTTATAATTTCTTCTATCTCTTCTTTTGACAGCGCTTCGCTTGTTATTTCCTCTACTTTTATTTTATCATAATCAATCAAAGTTTTTGTGCTTCCATACACAATATAAAAACTAAAATCATCACTTAAACTCTCAGAATGAACAACTTGAGGATCAATTATCCCCATACCCTTAACTAATTCCTTAGCCGCTTGAACACCTCTAGCATTATTTGCCACAGGTAAAGTGAAACTTATTTGGATTTTTCCATCATTAAAGGTATCGCCATAAGGTTTAATTTTCATTGAAGTGTTCCTCCATCTTTTCCAAGACAACATTATAGTAGTCCTTTGACTTCTCAAAAACTCCAGTTAACCCTTTGCCACCAATTCTTGTTCTTTTTGTTTGAGCAAAAACACCATTCTCAAGACTTATAAATAATCCGTCTTGAGCTATCTGTTTTAGCAGTTTTTCTGCAGAATTCAAAACTTCATGAGCTCGATTTTGAATGATACCATTTGATTTATACTCAATCTCTTCGCCTAAGGATTTCATTGATTGTTGAATCATTTTCGCGTTTTTAATTGCTAGGTATCTATCCGACATGAATGGTGTATGAATAGCCTCAGTCATCATACCTAATAGGTGTATCGATTGAGATGTTATAGTAGTAACCATATTAAACATCGCATTTTGTTGATATGCTCTAAATATATTTCCATTAATATGTTTAGTAGGAGGCATATATTTTAAAGGTGCTTCTGGAAAAATTTCTCTTGCAAGTTGGGCTTGCGCCAACTCATATAAAAAACTGTTTTCAACATCTGGATTAATCTCAAAAGCATGTCCAAGTCCCATCAGTTTACTTGGTAAATGTGCTTTCAGTGCAAACGCCTCATTTATAAACTGAGAAGCTGTCACAGTGTGAGCCTCTTCAATTGCATCTGCTGTAGTTAAGTAGTTATCTTCTCCAGTATTGATAATAATTCCGGAATATGCATTAATCAATCTTGAAAAATATTGGTCTACAAAAGTTCTTTGCATATTTATATCTCGGAATATAATCCCATACATACTATCGTTTAATAATACATCTAATCTTTCTAATGCTCCCATGCAAGCTATCTCAGGCATACATAGACCTGAAGCGTAGTTAACCAAATATATATATCTTTTTTCTTCTTCGCTAACTTTATCTAATGCTTGACGCATTATACGGAAATTTTCTTGAGTAGCAAATGTGCCACCAAAACCTTCTGTTGTTTTACCATAAGGAACATAATCCAACAAAGACTGTCCAGTAGATCTTATTACAGCTATAATATCAGCTCCAGCTTTAGCGGCAGACACAGCCTGGATAACGTCTTCGTCAATATTTCCGGTAGCCACAATTACATATAGATCTGTTTTATCTCTTGGAAATCTCTTTAAAAATTCGTCTCTTTCTTTCTTATTCTTCTTAATTTTATTCAAACTATAATCATAGTAAGGCTTTAAAACTTCAAATGCTATTTTCTTATCTTCTATTAAGTCAAAATCACATAAACTTATCTTCTCGTTTAAGTACATATCAATAAATTCATTCATTGTTAACCCAGTAGCCTTAAGTGCACTAGCTATGTATACACTGATACCTTTGTTTATGTTTCCGTTTTTGACGACATCGTCAACCATTTTATTTGGTAATGGAACAGAAAAATCATCGATTCCATCAACACCAAGTAACCTTAAAACAGTTCGTTCAACGCTTAGTGTTGTATGTTTATCAATAAAACTTTGAACGTTATCAGCGATTTTGCTCGCATAAATACGACATGAGTTTATTTGATCTTTGTTTAAATTCAGTTTATTCATTAGTATCACCTTCTAAAGCATTTATAACTTCTGTTTCTAATGCTGTTTCTAATTTTGATTTAAATTCCATGTTATCAAAATCATATCCTCTAGGAGAATATGGATTGTAACAAACTAAAGCCAAATTAACTGGATTAAGTACAAAAATATTAAAGTTCAGTTTAAAAAGCTTTTCTAAGTTTTCGTCTTTAAGTTGAATGTTAATAGGAGAATCAATAATTAAATCAAATACATATTTACCTCTCTCAACAATCAACTTTTCAACAAATTTATTGGTAATTGTTTTTGGTATATAAAGAAATTTAGCCTTTAGAACTTCATCTACAAAAATATCATTAACATTTCCTATAACGGAAGAAAATGATAGTTCTTCAAAGTTTCCTTCTCTATCTATAAAACTTATATTTTCCCCAAAACTATAAGGTTTTAATGGTAATGTTTTGAGCGTAAATTTTCTATACTGTAAAAATGCATCTTTAACCACATTGTCAATATTCTTGTCCTTATTGGCTCCAACAACAAAGATTGTTGCATCCGCTGCCTTTGCGAAAGCTTGCCTCGAGAAAGCTCCGTCGATAATAATCTTTTCGAGTTTATATTTCTCTAGGATATTTGTTAGTTTCTGCATATCCTTGACCTTTGACGGACCGGCAACTAAAGCTTTACCTTCATCTAAAATTTCAATTATTACAACTTCTCCAATCGAAGTTATAAGTTCTGTCTTTTCTAATATTTTATACTTGCAACTATAATTTTTTAGCGTATCAAATGCTGTAGCTACTATGTATCCTGGCTTAACATAAATCTGCGGCTTTTCCATAGACGTAACCTGATCTATCTCTTCCCCATCCAAACCAATTGATGTAATAGCTAAACGACAAAACAACTGTTCTAAATACTTATTCATAACAGTTGTCTTTCCAGCATTTTTTGTATTACCAACTATGCTGATTATTTGATATTGTTTTAAATAATCAACTATTTTTTTAATGTTCTTTTCCTTCTTTCTAATTCTTTAGGTTCAAGAGAAATATTTTTTCCTGCCAATAAGCCACTTACTCCATTTGCATTTTCATACTTATCCTTATTAACGTAACCCGTAGGCTCTGAGTAAGTTGATATTACGCCTTCATAGTTTCTTAAAACAATTTTTCCAGGAGCTTGTGAAATCACATAATTTGGCATTACTGGTATTTTGCCTCCGCCTCCAGGTGCATCCACAACAAATGTCGGCACACAGTATCCTGATGTATGCCCTCTCAATCCTTCAATTATTTCAATACCTTTAGAAACTGGGGTTCTAAAATGCTCAATTCCTAAAGATAAATCGCATTGATAAATATAATAAGGTCTTACTCTAATGTAAGCTAATCTTTGAACTAGAGTTTTCATTACTTCAACGGAATCGTTAACACCCTTTAATAATACCGATTGATTTCCTAATGGTATTCCGGCATTGGCCAGTCTATCAATTGCGGCCTTTGATTCGATCGTAATTTCATCATAGTGATTGAAGTGAGTGTTTAGCCAAATAGGGTGATATTTTTTTAGCATATCAACAAACTCTTGAGTTATTCTTTGAGGTAAAACAACAGGTGTTCTAGTACCTAAGCGAATTATCTCTACATGTTCTATTTCTCTAAGTCTCTTTATTATATCTTCCAATATCTCATCGCTTACAAGCAATGCGTCTCCACCAGATAACAATACATCTCGTATTTCCTTATTTTGACGGATATATTCGATCGCCATATCAATTCTATCTTGTGGCATTTTTTGATCTTTTTGCCCTGCAAATCTTCTTCTTGTACAATGTCTGCAGTACATAGAACACATGTCCGTGATTAAAAACAAAACTCTGTCTGGATAACGATGAGTAAGCCCAGGAACGGGAGAATCTGTATCCTCAGCTAATGGATCTAGCATATCATTTTCTCCAACCACCATCTCATATACACTTGGTATAGCTTGCTTTCTAATTGGACACTCTGGATCATCAGCGTTGATTAAGGTTAGATAATATGGTGTAATTGCCATTCTAAACTTCGACAATACATTTGAGATATCAGTTCTTTCTTGGTCATTCAATTTTATATATTTATCAAGATCATCAACATTTTTTATCCTGTTTCTAACCTGCCAACGCCAATCTTGCCAATCAGCATCTAAAACATCAGGAAAATATTTTTTCTTTCTTAACAAATATGTATCATTTGTAACTTTCATTATTTATCACTTCCGTATCTTTCTTTGAAAATCTCGTATAATACTTTAGATTCTCTTAAAAGATCTAGAGTGAATTCAGCATGATCTTTAGTATAACCATTACCAATAATCATCAATGCTTCAGAGGCAATTCCTTCAGCTCCTAAAGCCGCTTTTGTGAAAGATGTTGCCATTGAAAAGAAGTAAATCCTTCCAGTAGATTTAGTCGGTAAAATTGAAGTCATTTCACTATTAGGAACATTAACTACATTAATAGTAACATCAACCATTTCTGGTAGAACTTCTTTAACTTTATGATATACTTCCATAGGTTTGGTAGCGTCCCCAACGATTATATAATCGCAAACATTAAGTTTTTCCAAATCATGTCTATGTCTATCTGAATGAATTAATCCAATAACCTTACCGTTTTTCCCAGCACTCTTTCTTGCTTGATAAGCACAAAGAATTCCGGACTTCCCACCAGCACCTAAAATCAAAACTGAATCATCTTTTTTAACAAGCTTTTCAACTTGAGCAGCAGCTCCAGCTACATCTAAAGCTGAAAGAACGATATTAGCAGGTAAATCATTAGGTATTACAGCATAGATTCCAGTTTCAAAAAGGATTGCTTGGCCAATAATATTAACTTGATCTTTAGATAAATCAATGCTAATGATCTTTTCGATTTTTAAAGGTGTTAAAGATAGTGAAACTAATGAAGCAATCTTATCTCCAACATTTAAATCAAGATTAAGATTTTTTCCTACTTCTTTTATTCTACCTAAAAACATACCCCCGCTTCCAGTTACTGGATTTTGCATCTTACCCTTATTGTTTACGATGTTTTCAATCATTTCTTTCATCTTTTCAACATCGCTATTACATGCATTTTTAATTTGTGTGAATGAAGCTGAGTCAATATTTAAAGTATCTACATCGACTAAAATTTCATTGTCATGACATACCATTTCATTATCAATTTTTTCTGCCGTTTGAGGTAATGTCCCTTCAGGATATATAACTCTGTGTGTTCCATATTTGCATAATTCTTTCATCTTAATTATCTCCCATGCCTAATATTGTACGCGCTTCTTTTGGCGTTGCAATTTCTCTATTATATTTTTTTGCTATAGTTACAACTTTCTCAACTAACTCAGCGTTTGATTTAGCTAATACACCTTTTTCTAAATAGATATTATCTTCTAATCCCACTCTTACATGTCCGCCATGTTTAATAGACAACTCCGCTAAAGAAAACTCATATCTTCCGATACCAGCTACACTATAAGTAGCATTTTCAGGTAAACTTTCCTTTAGAAAAATGAAATCTCTTTCCTCTCCAGTCATACCGCCATTAACACCTAGTACGAAACTATAATGCAAATGACCTTTAATTATCCCTTTTTTTAACAATCTTAAGGTAGTATCGATATGACCTTTTTCAAAACATTCCATCTCATATCTTACATTCAAATCATTCATTTTATTCGCAAAATAAATAATGTCATTTTCTGTATTGACAAATATTTCATCTCCACCGAAATTCAAAGTGCCGCAATCTAATGTTGCCATCTCTGGTTTAATGTTTAGTACTTCTGATCTTTCTTCTCTAGACATACCAACAGCTCCGCCGGTAGACACTTGGATAATTAATTCAGGACATTTTCTTTTTATAGCATCATGAATCTCTTGATATCTTTCTTTATTTTGAGTAGGTTTACCATCATCAAATCGTGCATGTAAATGAATTATCGATGCTCCAGCCATATAAGCTCCATACGCAGCTTCAACCATTTCATCAACTGTGTATGGAACTGATGGATTGTGTTCCTTTGTTACTTCTGCGCCAGAAATTGCACATGTAATAATCAACTTATCCTTCATATCTTTGTAGCTCCTTAGGTACTATACAAGTTCCTACTGCTTTTGTAGTTAATATTCTCTCTTCTAGAACATCACAAGCACTAGGAGAAATATCAGGTCTAGCAACTATTACTTTATAACAGAAAAATTCCATTTTTCTTGAAGTATTACCTGCTTCAACAATTTCAGCTTCTACCTCCAAAAAGTCGCCTGCATATACTGGAGCTAGGAAATCTACTGATTCATAAGCTCTGAAAAGACCTTCATCACCATCTAATCTAATCAACAATTCAGTAGCAGCGTCACCAAAAAGTGCTAATATTTTAGCCCCATCAACTAAGTTTCCTCCATAATGAACATCTTGATTAGACATTCTCATTCTTAAAATTGTTTTCATAAATTAAACTCCCTTCATTCTTTCTACATTATTAATTATCAAGTCAGCTTCTGTTGCTTTTATAACATCTTCTATTGTGTAATCAGGATGAACTTCCAATAGATGTAATCCATCTTTTTCAACTCTCATCACAGCCATTTCAGTAACTATCATATTAGCTTGATGAGCCGCAGTCAGAGGCAATCTACATTTCTTTAACACCTTTGATTGACCTTTATTTGTATGTGTCAATGCGATAATTACTTTCTTCGCTCCTGTAACCAAATCCATCGCTCCGCCCATGCCTGGGACTTTCTTTCCAGGAATAATCCATGAAGCAATTGAACCTTCTTGATCTACTTCTAAAGCGCCTAAGACAGTAATATCGATATGTCCGCCCCGTATAAATGTAAAAGAGGTAATTGAGTCGATAAAAGCGCCTCCGGTAAGAATAGTAGCTTTCATTCCACCTGCATTTACAATATTTGTTTCATCTTCAGTTAATGATCCCAGACCGATAATTCCATTTTCCGCTTGAAAAGTGACAAACTTGTCTGTTGGTACATAATCAGCGACCAGCGTTGGTATTCCTATGCCTAAATTCACTAAATCTCCATCATTTAACTCAAGTGCTATTCTTGAAGCGATAATTTCTTTTTCATTCATTATCTTCACCTACCAATATATAATCTACAAAGGGATAAGGAGTTATCACATTTTCAGGATCTATAACATCTACTGTTTCCAAAGGTTCTACAACAACAATTTCTGCGGCTGTAGCCATTACTGGATTGAAATTTCTCATTGTTTGTGAATATCTCAAGTTTCCATATTTATCATTAATGGCTCCGCCAATCAATGCTAAATCTGATGATAATGGTTCTTCCAATAAATACTTGTTTCCTTGAACCTCAATTACTCTTTTTCCTTCTTCAACTATAGTATCCAATCCTGTAGGTGTAAGAACTCCACCTAATCCAGCACCAAAGGTTCTTATTCTTTCAGCTAAGGTTCCTTGAGGTACAAGTTCAACTTCGATATGATTTTCTTGCATTAGCTTACCCACATAAGGATTAGTTCCTATATGAGATGCAATCAATTTTTTAACCTGATTGTTGACTATCAACTTGCCAACACCTTTGTCTTCATAACCGCCATCATTACAAATAATAGTTAAGTCTTTAACATTTGATTCAACAACATAATCAATCAATTTTTCTGGTGTTCCATTCGTCAAAAATCCACCTACGGAAATAACCATTCCGTCTTTTAATAAATCGATAAATTGATTTTTATTTATATATCCTCTCATATATTAACCCTTTCTAGGCGGCATGATTTCCGCCTCTCCTACTATGACTACTTCACCATTTTGATTCATAGCGACACAGTCAAATGTAACACGATTTCTTTCAATATTTAGTTCCTTAACTGTGACAATAGCAGTGATTTCATCACCAAAATAAACTGGTTTGGTAAATTTCAAAGCTTGTTTGGTATAAATGCTTCCTAAGCCTGGCAATTGAACGCCGAATATGGAGCTAAACAATGATCCAACTAGCATTCCATGAACAATCTGCTTTTTAAAAATAGTTTTTTCTGCATAGTTTGAGTCTACATGAGCGGGGTTATGATCTGTAGAAATACGAGCGAAATCCAAAACATCAGTCTCATTAAAAATTTTACTTGTTTCAGCTTTATCGCCAACTTTAATCTGTTCAATTGATAAACTATTCATTTTTTCCTCCTAAAAATTTATAATAAAAAAAGCCGTTATATTTATAAAAAATATAACAGCTCTCCATTCTTTAAAATGACAGTATTTAACGCGTATGTTTAAATACCAAGATTTTGATTTATAGACTAATCAAACCTTTCGGCGAAATACTCCTTCTTAAATCTTTATCCGTCCAAAATAAAAAGTTAGATTTAATACCAATATTTCGCGCCTCTGTATTGATTCAGTTACACAGTAATTATACTGAAAAATGTAAGCGTTGTCAACAGGAAAAAGAATGGAAAAAGACGATATTTTTAAACCTTAAATAGATACATATTCAGAGTTTTATGATATAATTCTAATATACGTTTCGGAGGTATTTTATGTTAGCTGTTATTACTGGTGCATCATCAGGAATCGGAAAAGCGATTGCTTATAGATTAGCCAAACAAAATTATAATTTGATATTGATTGCAAGAAGATTGGATCGCTTAGAGATGGTTAAAAACGACTTATCAGAATACCCTATCTCAGTTGATCTTTTAGATTATGATATTAGTGATTTAAATAAATGTAAAACTTTAATCGCAAGTTTAAAATCAAATAAACCAGATATTTTCATTAACAATGCTGGTTTTGGCGTCTATGGTGATTCTTTAACTGTATATACAGATAAAGAACTAGAAATGATTAACTTAAATATAATTTCACTTCATTATCTGACAAAAGAATTAATCAAGATTATGGATAAAGGGACTATTATCAATATAAGTTCAATGGCTGCATTTTTGCCTACCCCACTGCTAGCTAGTTATGCAGCGACGAAAGCTTATGTATATTCTTATTCTCAAGCAGTTAATTATGAGTTAAAGAAAAACAATAAACAAGTTAACGTAATGACTGTTTGTCCAGGTCCGGTTAAGACTGAATTCAATCAAGTCGCTAACGCCGATCCTAAGATGAAAGGTATTACTGTTGAACAATGTGTCGATTCGATAATTAAAGGTTTAAACAAAAAGAAGTCTTTAGTTATTCCAAGTTTTAAAATGAAATTCTTGAGATTTATCATGCGATTCGTTCCTACTTCTTTGATTCTAAAAGTATCTCATAAGGTTCAAAGTAAGAAGTAAAAATCAAAATTATATATCCCCTGCGAGTTTATAACTCGCTAATAGCACGTGGAGGTAAAAATGAGGAATATTATAAGTCTGATTCAGGACAAACAGGAAATTAAGGCAATAAATAGACTTTTCTCACAAAACAAAGATATCTATATTAACAACACAAACGAAGATAACGCTTTGCTTGTTCTTTTAGCGCTTTATTATAAAAATGATGAAAGCATCTTTGTTGTGACTCCTAATTTATATAAGGCACAATTGCTGTATGATAAGTTCAGTAGAGTCCTTAATAAAGATGAAATCTCTTTTTACCCTCAGGATGAATTTTTAACAAATGAACTACTTGTAAGTTCCATAGAATTTAGACTTGAGAGAATAAATACTGTAGTAAAATCTTTAGAAAACAAAAAAAGAATAATAATTACTAACCTATATGGATTACTAAAACCGCAATTGCCATATGATAAGTGGAAAAATTCTGAAATTGTCATTAAAACAAACTCAACTTATGATATCGAACTATTAAGAAACAAACTTATTGAATATGGTTATAAAAAGGAATACACAGTAGAAAAAATGGGTGACTTTTCTATTCGTGGGGGTATTATCGATATTTTCCCAGTTAATTCAAAATCACCTTATCGATTGGATTTCTTTGGTGATGACATAGAAAAGATTAAAACTTTTGATATTGATACCCAAAGATCAGTTGATTCAGTTGAAAGCTTTTCAATCTACCCAATTATTGAATTTTTTTACGATGAAATGGAACTTGATCAGCTAAAAGATATTATCAGCAAAAAAAGAAAAGAACTTAATCTTTCTAAAGATGCTTTAGACATGATCAAAGAAGATATAAATAAATTAGATTCTCGAGATGAGTTGGATCGTCTTAATCGATACTTACCTTTCTTAACAGAAAAGCATTATAAAGTAACGGATATTGTCAAAAACTCAAAAGTATTCTTCTTAGATTATCATCGTTCTATTGAACAACACGAAATACTAATCGAAGAAATAAAAGAATGGTATATGCAATCAAATGATTATGTCAAAATGAATTTCGAAGTTTTATACGACATTAACGAGGTATCAATCTATCCAGGAGTCAAAGTTGATTACTTAGATTACAATTACAGAAACGAGTTTAAAAACGTGTTTTCAATCTTCGGCGAAGAAGTAATCACATATAATGATAACCTTGAATACCTGTTTAGGGATATATCAAACAACTTAAACAAATACATTCAAATTGTAGCTTTTGAAAATGAGAATTCTTTACTCGTTTTTAAAAACAAACTGGATAAAATAAATATTCCGAATTCGACAAAAAGTCTTCAAAACGCCGAAAACAGTAAGGTTTACCTAACTGTAAATGAATCTGTTTTTGACTTCATCTCTCGGACTTTTAATATTAAACTCTTGACAGAGGAAGCCTTAACACGAAAACATATAACAAGAAAAAGAGGGGAATATGTATCAGTTTATCGACGTTCTGAGAGACTCTCTAGCGTCAATGATTTATCTCCTGGTGATTATGTGGTTCACTATGACTACGGTATCGGTAAATTCTTGGAAATCAAAACAATGCAGTTCGGGAATGTTCAAAATGATTACATCCATATCGAATACAAAAACGGTGATAAACTATATGTAACCCTAGATGGAATAGATCAAATCCATAAGTACTCAGGTAGTGAAGGCTTTAAACCGAAGTTATCAAAATTGGGTGGTAAGGATTGGTCAAAAGCAAAAGAAAGAGTAAGACAACAGGTTCAAGAAATAGC
>JAVEQW010000010.1:0-11232 GCA_034007385.1 Candidatus Izemoplasmatales bacterium | reverse complement strand
CCAGAAAATCGATATCCTATTCAAACATATGTGTTGGAAAGAAACGATATTATTTTACGAGATGCTATTGAAAGAGAACTCGCTAGAAATGGTCAGGTATTTTATCTTTACAATCGAGTTGAGAATATTGATTTCATAGCTGATAAAGTCAAAAACCTAATTCCAGAAGCGAGAATTGACATTGCACATGGACAAATGAGAAAGCATGACTTAGAAAAGGTTATTGATAGTTTTATCGAGAAGGACATTGATGTTTTAATATCAACCACGATTATTGAAACTGGAATTGACATTCCTAATGCCAATACACTCGTAATCCACGATGCAGACTTATTAGGTTTATCTCAACTCTATCAAATTCGTGGCCGTGTTGGAAGATCGAATCGGATCGCTTATGCTTACTTAATGTATAACAAGAATAAGAAACTTACTGAAGAAGCAGGAAAAAGATTACAAGTTATTAAGGAGTTTACCGAGTTGGGCAGTGGATTTAAAATTGCTTTAAGAGATTTATCCATCCGAGGAGCAGGTGATGTATTAGGTCAAGAACAAAGCGGATTTATCGATTCTGTTGGTATTGACATGTATATGCAAATTCTTCAAGAAGAAGTTTCAAAAGCTAAGGGCATTGAAAAAGCTATTGATACAACAAAGAAAATCAAAGCGAATGTTTCGAAATTTATCGAAAAAGATTATATTGAAGATGACTACATAAAGATTGAAATGCATAAGAAAATTAATTCGGTAAAGACTATCAAAGATGTGAAAGAAGTTCTTTTCGAAATCCAAGATCGTTTTGGAGACTATAATATCGAACTTGAGATTTATATTTACGAAAAATTATTTGAGTATCTTGCCAAAGAGTTAGACGTTGAAAAAATCAAAGAAAACAAGGCAAGAGTTACTCTAACTTTTTCAGAAAACCAAACGAACTCAATGGCAGCCGCAAACATCTTCAAAAGCAGTCTTGATGTCTCAAAAGATTTTAGATTTGCAATCGAAAAAAATCAATTTCAAATCATCTTGGAAACAATTAATCTAAAACAACATTGGCTATATTCAATGGTCGATTTTCTTGAAAAAATCAACAATATTTAAAGCGTTATAAAAAACGCTTTTTTTATTACCAAAATACTATAAATCAATTGAAAAAAGTGGTCATATATTATATAATATATTATATATATAATAATATATGGGGAAGCTAATGAAAGATGTAAAAATCACAACTGAATATATAACTTTAGGACAGTTAGTAAAGTTTTTAAGCCTTGTCGGTTCTGGTGGAGAAGTCAAGTTTTTTTTAAGTGAAAATGAGATTTTTATTAATGGAGAATTTGATAACCGTCGCGGCAGAAAAATCTATCCAAATGATATTGTAATTATCAAGAAGCAACAGTATCGAATAATATCAAAATGATAATAAATTCAATATCTTTACATAACTACCGAGGTTATAAAAAAGCTGACATCAACTTTGGTAAAAATGTCAACTTTTTTATTGGAAACAATGGAAGCGGTAAAACTAACCTCCTAGAAGCGATATACTTCTTAGCTTTAGCAAAATCTTATAAGAGCCAAGACATATCAACTATTAAACATGATACTGAGTTTGCTAGAATAAATGCAAAGATTATGGCCGAAAAAGATTTAACATCCAAAATCATAATTTCAAAAATCGGAAAAAAAATAAGTATTAATAATTCCGAAATAGAGAAATTAAGTGACTATATCGGTAGAATTAAAGTTTTAGCTTTCTTACCGGAAGATATGGATTTAATTAAAGGCCCTCCAAAGAATCGAAGATACTTCATTGATTCAATTATCGGACAAATTGATAGAAACTATTTAGTTGAACTAGGGGTCTATAGAAACATTCTTAAACAAAGAAATGAACTTCTCAAAGTGATCTCAGAGAGTCACAAAAAAGATTTCACACTACTTGATATATATTCTGAACAACTGGCTACGAGCGCTCGTGTAATCGTTGATTATAGAAAGAAGTTTATACAAAGAGTCAATGAAGAACTCACCCAGATGTATCACTATTTGGCAGCAAACGATAAATCATGTGAATTTAAGTATATACCTAATATTGATGACAATATTTTTGAAGCTATTAAGGAAAAATATCAAAAGGATTTAGTTTTTAAAACTACTGGCAATGGACCTCACAGAGATGATTATGATTTTTTTCTAGAAAACAATCAAGCAAAAGATTATGCATCCCAAGGAGAGCAAAGGGTTACTATTTTAGCCATAATTCTTTCAATTATCAATCTGTTAATGAAAGAAAATAATATTAAACCAATCCTTTTATTAGATGATGTATTCTCTGAGTTGGACTACCTTAGACAAAATCAATTAGTGAAGTATCTCAACTCTACAGAAGTGCAATCAATAATCACAACTACAAGTATAAAAGACATAAATACTAACTTTTTAAAGAATTCAAAAACATTTACCGTAAAAAATCACGTAATCAAGGAGGACAAATTTTATGGACAATAGAGAAAACGCTAAATACGATTCCAGTAATATTCAGATTCTAGAGGGACTAGAAGCTGTAAAAAAACGTCCAGGAATGTATATAGGAACAACCGGCCCTAGAGGACTTCACCATTTGGTATGGGAAATTGTTGACAACGCAGTTGATGAAGCATTAGCTGGCTTTTGCGATACCATTCAAGTAGAAATTTTACCAGGTGAAGTAATTAGAGTTACTGACAATGGTAGAGGTATTCCTGTTGATACTCATCCAAAAACCGGTAGACCATCTGTAGAAACTGTCTACACCACTTTACATGCGGGTGGAAAATTTGACCACAACTCATATAAAGTTTCTGGTGGATTGCATGGCGTAGGTGCGTCTGTAGTTAATGCCCTTAGCGAATATATGGTAGTCGAAATACATAAAGACGGAAAAAGATATATTATCGAGTTCGATCACGGTTTCTTAAAAAAGGAATTGACTACTATCGGCGATACTGATAAATCAGGTACAATAGTAACATTCTTAGCCGATCCGAAAATATTTAACGAATCTCATGAGTATGAATTCGAAACTTTGAGAACTAGAATTCAGCAATTAGCTTTTTTAAATAAGGGAATTAGATTTTCCATATCCGATTTAAGAGATGAAATGAAAATAATTCATAAAGACTACTGCTATCAAGGCGGAGTTAGTGAATATGTATCATTCTTAAACCAAGATAAAAAAGCTATTCACCCACAAGTTGCATACTTTGAAGGCGAACAAGAAAATATCATAGTTGAAATCGCTATGCAATACAACGATGGATACGCATCTAATATCTATCCTTTCACCAATAACATTAACAATCCAGAGGGTGGAACCCATGAAGAAGGGTTCAAAACTACTTTAACGAGAATTTTAAACAATTACGGAAAGAACGCTAATATTTTCAAGAAAGACGAATCCTTGGCTGGAGAAGATACTAGAGAAGGTCTAGTTGCAATAGTATCGATTAAACATCCGGATCCTCAATTTGAAGGACAAACTAAATCAAAACTAGGATCAAGCGATGCTAGAAGAGTAGTTGGCTCGATAATGACAGAAGGTTTGGAGAGATTCCTTCTTGAAAATCCAAGTGCCGCTAAAATTATCATCGAAAAATCTTTAATGGCCCAAAGAGCTAGATTAGCAGCTAAAAAAGCTAGAGAAGCTACGAGAAGAAAATCACCATTAGATAGTTTAGGTTTCGCTTCTAAACTTGCCGATTGTCGTTCGAGAGACTCTGAAAAAGCAGAAATATATATCGTGGAAGGTGATTCTGCCGGCGGTTCAGCAAAACAAGGCAGAGATTCAGAATTTCAAGCAATATTACCATTAAGAGGAAAAGTGCTTAACGTTGAAAAAACAAGAATTGATAAAGCTCTTCAAAATAAAGAAATACTTTCAATGATTCAAGCTTTTGGAACTGGAATTGGCGAAGAGTTCAATTTAGAAAACTTGAGATATAAGAAAATCATCATCATGACCGATGCCGATGTTGATGGTGCACATATTAGAACACTACTTCTTACATTCTTATTCAGATATTTAAAACCGCTAATAGAGAATGGAAATGTATTTATTGCCCAACCACCTCTATACAAGGTTCAATATGGTAAAACAGTTCAATATGCTTATCAAGATAAGGAATTGGATAAAATACTTAGTGAAATCAATGGAAAACCATCTCTACAAAGATACAAAGGTCTTGGTGAGATGAATCCTGAACAATTATGGGAAACTACAATGGATCCTGAAACAAGAACATTACTGCAAGTAAATATTGATGACGCCATTGAAGCAGATCGTGTGTTTACAATGCTAATGGGTGACGATACGGAAAGTAGAAAAGAGTTCATTCATGAAAATGCAGAATATGTCAAAAATTTAGATATTTAGAACGGAGGAAAACATGGAAGAAAATAAACCAATTATCGATGGAAGTACATTCGATAAAATTTCAGAAATAAATCTTACAAGCGAAATGAAAACCTCCTTCTTGTCTTATGCAATGAGCGTTATAGTCGCAAGAGCTATCCCTGATGTAAGAGACGGATTAAAACCGGTTCATAGAAGAATTCTTTATGGAATGGATGAATTAGGTGTATATGCAGATAAAGCTTATAAGAAATCGGCGAGAATCGTCGGGGATGTTATGGGTAAGTATCACCCTCATGGCGATAGTTCAATCTATGATGCTTTAGTAAGACTTGCTCAGGATTTTAGTACTAGATACCCTTTGGTTAACGGTCATGGAAACTTTGGTTCTATTGACGGCGATCCACCAGCAGCTATGCGTTATACCGAAGCAAGAATGGAAAAAATAACTCACGAAATCCTGAGAGATCTAAAAAAAGATACCGTCGATTTTGTAGATAACTATGACGGTTCTGAACAAGAACCAAAAGTGCTTCCGACAAGAATACCTAATCTTTTGGTAAATGGTTCAAGCGGTATCGCAGTAGCTATGGCGACAAATATTCCCCCTCATAACCTAAATGAAATCCTTGACGGATATATAGCCTATATCAAGAATAAAGCCATCGAATTGGATGAAATCATGGAATATATTAAAGGTCCTGACTTCCCTACCGGTGGTATCATCTTAGGTACATCAGGAATCCTATCTGCTTATGCAACTGGCAAAGGCTCAATAAGAATCAAAGCAAAAACCGATATTGTTGAACTAGCAAATGGCAAAAAACAAATCATCGTTAGAGAAATTCCATACGCTGTAAATAAGACTACATTGATAGATAGAATTGCTGAACTTGCAAAAGAAGGCAAGGTCGAGGGCATTACTGACTTAAGAGATGAATCTAGTCGAAAAGGCATGAAAATAGTTATTGAACTAAGAAGAGACGCTAATGCTGAAGTTGTATTAAACAACTTACTGAAAAATTCTCAACTACAAACCACCTTTGGTGCAAACATGCTTGCATTGGTCAATGATAAGCCTGTTGTTTTGGGCCTTATAGATATGATTATGTATTATTATGAACACCAAGTTGAAGTTCTAATTCGTAAAACTAAATTCGATTTAGAGAAAGCTCAACAACGTCTTCATTTACTTGAAGGGTTCATAATCGCTTTGGATAATATTGATGCTGTAATCAAGATTATTAGAGAATCATATGATGATACAGAAAAGCTTTTAATGGATGCTTTTAATTTATCTGAAATCCAAACTAAAGCTATATTACAAATGCAATTAAGAAGATTATCTGGTTTGGAAAGAGAAAAAATTGACCAAGAAGTAGCTGTTCTTAGTGATATGATTAAAGACTTGCAAGAAACATTGATTGATAAAACCAAACAAGATCAAATCTTAATTGATGAAGCACTTGAAGTGAAACAAAAATATGGTGATGCCAGAAGATCTGAAATCGATCCTTTCGGCGATAGCGATATTGAAGATGAAGATTTAATTCCGATTGAAGACGTTATAATTGCTGTAACTACCAACGGTTATGTCAAACGCATGAATTTAGACGTTTATCGTTCACAAAATCGTGGTGGTAGAGGAAAAACAGGAATTAACTTAAACGAAGACGACGTAATTGATTCCATTACTTTTACTCAAACCCACGACTACCTATTATTCTTTACGAATCTAGGTCGTGTTTATAAAATGAAAGGTTACAAAGTGCCTAATTTTGGAAGAAGTTCTAAAGGCCTTCCTATCGTAAACCTACTTAACCTAAATGAAGGTGAAGAATTGGCTGCTGTAATGTCGCTAAAAAACTTTGATGAAGGATTCTTATTCTTCACAACCAAAAATGGATTGGTAAAACGAACTTCAGTATCTAACTTCCAAAACATTAGAGTTAACGGTATTAGGGCCATTACTTTGAAAGATGATGATTTCCTTCATTCAGTACGTTTAACTGATGGAAATAGAGATATAATTATTGGCGCTTCGAATGGTAAAGCCATCCGTTTTAACGAAAATGACGTAAGAGAAATGGGAAGAACCGCTGCTGGCGTCAAAGGTATCAGTTTGTCTGAAAAAGAATCAGTTGTAGGTGTATCTACCGTTACTGAAGATAGAAATCAAATCCTTGCGATTACTAAAAAAGGATATGGAAAGCGTACAGATGTTGATGAGTATCGTCTCCAAAAGCGTGGTGGAAAAGGTGTTAAGACCATTAATGTAACTAGCAAGAATGGTGATTTAGCAAAACTTATTTCCGTTGTTGGAAACGAAGATTTATTAGCGGTATCTGATAAAGGTATCATCATCAGAACTCCAATAGATCAAATATCAATAACTAAGCGTGCTACTCAAGGAGTCAAGATTATCAACCTAGTTGAAGAACATGTAGTATCAACTATCGCTCTTGTTGATAAAGATGAAGAAGTTGATGACATCAATATTGAAACTAATGAAGAAATGATTGAAGTCGCAAGCGAAGTAAAACCTTTAGAAACGCCTAAAACAGAAGACTTGACAGAAACAGAAGAAAACATCGAAGATGAAAACATCGATATTGTTGATGAAAACGAAGATGATGAAGAAGTCGATGAATTAGAAGAGATTTTAAAGAATTCATACTAAAAAAATCCTAGACTAACTTAAAAAATTAGTCTAGGATTATTTTCTTATTAAATTCAATTTATCCTAAAGCGACATCCAACAACATCATAACAGCGAAACCGAACATTGCTCCTATAGTTGCTATTTTTGTTGTCTTAAGCATTTGTGATTCAGGAATCAATTCCTCTATAACAACATAAATCATTGCTCCTGCAGCAAATGAAAGTGCATATGGAAGGATATTTCTCATGGTCAATGCCAAAAGCGCACCTAATACACCGGCTATAGGTTCCACAATTCCACTAAGTTGCCCAATGCTGAATGCTTTTTTCTTAGACATGCCTTCTCGATGCAACGGCACACTTACTGCTGTGCCTTCAGGTAAATTTTGTATCCCAATACCTAAAGCTAAAGCTACAGCAGCTCCAACAGTAGCCCCAGGTATTCCCGCTGCAGCTGCACCAAAGGCAACTCCTACGGCTAAACCTTCAGGAATATTATGTAATGTTATCGATAAGACTAGCAAAACTGATCTTCTCCATTTGCTAGGAAGACCTTCTTCATGATGAGACTCGACATGCATGTGGGGCAAAAACTTATCGACTGCCATCAAAAAAGCCCCGCCTGCTAAAAAGCCAATTACTGCTGGTATCCATGGTATCATACCGATTTCTTCAGCTAATTCAATTCCTGGGTTCAACAAACTCCAAAAGGATGCAGCTATCATTACACCGGCACTAAACCCTAGCATTCCATTTAGGAATGATTGATTCATGTTTCTTAAGAAAAATACTAACCCTGCACCAATAGCTGTCATTGAGTATGTAAACAAAGTCCCTATTAAAGCGGCCAAAACAGGGCTAATGCTTGTAAAAAAATCTATCATATCTTCCTCCGTTAAAATAATAAAGTATTATTAAATTATATCACATGTTCTATTAATAAATTCAAGATAACTATCAAGTTTATACTTCTTTAATACTCTTAAAGCTCTAAATGAGTTAAATGGTGATAAAGTATTGGCCTTTCTATAAATTTTATAATATTTTCCGACCGATAAACTGTCCGCCTTAATTCTGCCAATGTCATCCAACCTATCAATTACAATCGAAATTGCATCTTTCATTCTTTCGTCATAAGAAATATCTAAGTTAGCCATTACATATAGCGCTCTTAAGATATCATACTTCCAACCATAAGGAAATGGAAATTTTAACATATCATTATGAATAATCTGATTAGTTCTTACTGATTTAAATAATCTTTTGGTCAACATATATTCTGAACCGCTAAGTATTCCATTTTTGATATCCTCAACGCGGTAACTATATTTTTTATCAAGTAAATTATAAAAAGCTTCAAGAACTGATAATGTTGTATGCAGAGACGACTGTTTAGGATACGGTTTTCTCTCCCAAGCACAATTCCATCCTCCATCTTTCATTCTATGATCAATAATATAATCAATCATTTCAAATATCCGGTTATCTTGAACATTAGCTTGAGCGCATATACGTATCATCATTGCTACAACACACATATCTTGGTGTCGATATTTATTTACTTTACCATCCTTTGCCCACATCTCGTTCAACAGGATATCAATAGCGCCTAAAAATCTAGATTCACTTAAATCTACCTCTAATTCACACAATGTCAGCAACGAGTAATGAGTGGAAGTGTATTTTGGAGAATATACTCCTCCACCCCAAAGTGACGTGTTTAAATCTTGTTGAAATATAATTGTTTTAGCCAAATCTGAAGTTTTTAAGTTCTTTTTGATTTCATTTGCTTTATCAAAATTCAGCAATAAATACTTTTCAACATGATAGACTGTGAATAAATCATCTTTCAATAACCAATCGATAACATTCATAATTATACCTCTATTATTTATTATATAATTTATGTTAGAGTCTTACAATACAAACAAAAAAACGCTATAAAAAATAGCGTTTTATTTTTCTTACTGGCGGAGTAAGAGAGATTCGAACTCTCGCGCCGGTTTCCCGACCTACACCCTTAGCAGGGGCGCCTCTTCGGCCTCTTGAGTATTACTCCATTTCAACAGTCAGCCATTTAATATTACTAGATTTTTGACTAACTGTCAAGATTTTTTTAACTAATGTAAGTTTCAGGTTGTTCCACTTCATCCTCGATAGGTTTAGGTAATTCTTTTTCAACTTCTTTGTTCTTTTCTTTTGTTTTTGGTTGGTTAATTGATTTTGAATATTCTCTGTATTTACGATAACCACCGTAGCCATCAAACCCGAGATATACTCCTCCACCAATTGCTATAACTAACAATAACCATCCAAGAGTTGAAATAATAGTTCCATTACCTTGTAAAGTTAATGTCAATACAACCGGACCAATACCTACGAAAAACATATGCATCCAAAATTTAGCTGATTCACTCTTTTCATCAAAATAATATAATGAAACAAAATAAATAATACCTCTAGCCAACAAGAAGAATGTCAACATGTATCCATACAAAGCTGCCCAAATACCTTGATCTGATTTTCCGGAAAAAGCAACGTAAACCATCAAACCGCCAATGATAAATTCAAAGATGATCTCAATCAAGTTGATGGTTCTTAAAACCTCAGTTTTAAGTGTCTTCATTAAAGGATACACTCTAAAAACAGAGAAAATAACTACTGCTAGTCCAGTAGCAGCATATACAATATCCTCTTGATAAATCTTTGACAATATACCCACAGCTAAAATCACTGCAGCAAGTGCCCATTTGATAACCCAGCCGTATCCATATTTTGGTTTTGCCATAATAAAACCTCCTTATTATTACATATAATAATTATATTACTTTTGATATAGAACTTTCAATAACTTGAGCTTAATTAACAAAACTAGGTTTATCTTTAGGGTTAATCATTGTAAGTTGTAGTCTTTTTCTAGTTAAATCCACACTTACAACCCAAACTTTAACAATATCGCCAACACTAACCACATCCAAAGGATGCTTAACGTATGATTTGCTGAGCTTCGAAATATGAACTAGTCCTGCTTCTTTGATTCCAACATCGATAAATGCACCGAAATCCACCACATTCCTTACTGTTCCTTGTAACTCCATATCAACTTTTAAGTCTTCTAAAGAAAGAAGTTCGCTTTTTAATAGAGGTTGTGGAAAATCATCTCTAATATCTCTAGTAGGAGAAACAAAAGCATCTAATATATCTTCTACTAAAATAGGACTTTCATTAAAGTGTTCTGCAATTTTGTTCTTATTGATTGATTCAATTGTTTTTTTGCAATTGTCAGTACCGATTTCATCAACACTAAGATTTAAGTACTGAAGTATTTGATAAGCTAAATCATAGCTTTCTGGGTGAATAGGAGTTTTATCCAACGGATTAACTGAGTTAAATATTCTCAAGAAACCAATAGCTTGTTCAAACGTTTTGGCTCCAAGGTTTGGTACATCCAGCAACTCTTTACGACTTTTAAAAGGTCCGAATGTTTCTCTTTTATCAACGATATTTTTTGCTACTTTATTTGATAACCCAGAAACATATTGCAATAAAGATGTTGAAGCGGTATTAACATTTACTCCAATTTGATTAACTGCGGTTGTAACCACAAAATCTAATGAGTCTGATAACTTTGATTGAGTAACGTCATGTTGATACTGACCAACACCAATCGATTTTGGATCAATTTTAACTAACTCACTTAAAGGATCTTGCATTCTTCTAGCAATTGATACTGCTGATCTTTCTTCTACTTGGAAATCAGGAAACTCATCTCTTGCAAGTTCTGATGCTGAATAAACTGAAGCACCGGCTTCATTTACAATTACATATTTTACAGGTCTTGTTAAGTTCTTTAAAAGCGATGCGATGAAACTTTCTGTCTCTCTAGAAGCAGTTCCATTACCAATTGCAATAATATCAATTTTGTATTTTTCAATAAAGTTGACTAAAACTTTTTTTGCTTCTTCTATTTGCTTAGGGTTAACGTTTTGGCCAACATACGCCTCATGAGGATATATTACACCTTTGTCAATAAACTTACCGTACTTGTCAATTACCGCTAATTTACATCCAGTTCTAAATGCCGGATCCACTCCCAGAACCATTTGTCCTTTTAAAGGTGGTTGCAATAATAATGATCTCAAGTTTTCTGAGAAAATATGAATCGCTTGGTTTTCAGC
>JAVEQW010000063.1:0-6427 GCA_034007385.1 Candidatus Izemoplasmatales bacterium | reverse complement strand
ACAGTTGATGCTGAAAGAGGAACTGCTACAGGTCAAAAAGTATTTACTATCAAAGTTGGTGAATTATCTGTATCAACATTAGCAGAAGTTCTAGCAGGATCAAATAACGACTTATTCAAAGTTCAAGCTACTATTATCGGTGGTGGATATAATACATATTTCATCCAAGATGATACAGGAGCTCTTGCTTTATATGTTGCATCTGATCTAAGAACTTTCTTCTCAGAAAATGTTGGTAATGTAGTTGAAATAGTTGGTACAAGAAGCACATACAATGGCTTAAACCAAATTTCTGTTCAAACTGCAACATTTGTTGAAGCTGGAACTTTATGGTCTTCAGAAAATGTAGATGCAATTGAATTGAATTCAACAAATCTATTACCTTATCAAAGTCATTTAATTGAATTAACTGCAATGGAAGTTGTATCAACTTCTACTGATTCTAACGGCAACATTACTTTAGTTCTTAAAGATTTAAGAGACAATACTACAGTTGCTGCTAGATGGGATAGTAGATATTCTGTACCTACAGAATTATCAACTTTATTAGCTTCACTTGTTCAAGGTGACATAATTAATATCCAAGCTATCCTAGGTTGGTATAATAATCCACAATTAACAATAAGCGCTCAAACAGTCATTACAATGACTACAGACGCTGAAAAATTAGCAGCTGATGCAGCAACAATTCCAGCTACTATTGAAACAACTTCAGGAGCTACTGAAATGGCTCCTCTAGTAGGACCTTACGGCTCAACATTCGTTTGGGATGTTACAGAAATTACAAACGCTGGTGGTACATTTGATCCATTAACTGGCGAAATTACATATCCAGACGTATTAGTAGATACAGTTTATAACGTTACTGGTACAGCTTCATTAGGAACTGAAACTCCAGTTAACTTAAGCCTTGCAATCACAGTTTTAGCGATGACAGATGCTGAGAAATTAGCAGCTGCTATCGCAGACACTGGAATTGATGAAGATTGTGACGGATACCAAGTAGTAATGCTTCCTTTAACAGGTCTTTATGGAACTACGATTTCATGGACAGTTATTTCTGGAGAAGCTACATTAGACGGTGACGGAACAACTCTTACTTATGCTCAAGGCGTTGCAGTAGCTGATGTTGTCTTAGAAGCTACATTTGTAAACGGCTTAGAATCACAAACTAAACAATTTACAGTAACAGTTACTCCAGTTACTATTATTGATGATTTCTCAGCATTCTTTGTAATGACAGATGGAATTAACTATGATATAGCTGATGATGTATATGTATACATTACTGGTACAGTTACAGCTAATTCATATGATGGTTTATTCTTACAAGATGCTAACGGTGTTGGTTTCTTCATGTACAAACCAGATTCAGATTCAACTATGAATGTTGGAGACTTAGTGGTTTACTATGGTCAAGTTGATACTGATAATGGTGCTAGACAATTAGGTTTTGGTGCTGATTTAATGGAATTAGTATCAACCGCTAACGCTACCACTCCAGTAGTATTTACAGCATCTGATATGGTTGCTATCGATATTACAGACGCTGGTAAATTAGTTACATTTACTGGTTTAGAAGTAAAAGAATACATTGGTTCACAAGTAATCTTTACAGTTAATGATGGTGTAACTACAAGAGATATTAGCTTAAGATACTATACTAATTTCGCTGATTACTTACCAATCATGTTCCAACCTGGTGATGTATTACCAGAAGTTACATTCAATATCTATAACTTTAAAGATGCAACCGCACAAATTGATATGTTAGTATTTGCTGCTGGTCAACCTGCATTTGATGCATTAGATCTTACAGTAACTAATGCTATAGCATATGATTACGCTCCTGAATATATTTACTTGTTCGAGACTAGCGTTAAAACTGATAATAACATTCATAATGTTTATTTGCAATCAGTATTAGAAACAGCTAATCCTGGAGATATGTATGCTGGCATCATGAATGACATGGCAAGATACTTAGGTGCTATTTATAGAGCGACAAGTTCAAATGTTATCGAAATAGAGTACAAAGATGTAGTATATACTTGGGATACTTTGGAACCAAATCTTGGATCTAATTGGTATAATGGAGCTACTTCATTAGTAAGTGTTATAGTTGCTGATTTCATGGGTGGTACATTAGTTGATGGAGTCACTTTAAAATTAGGTGATGGTACATTTAACTATTACTTAGAATTAACATTCGAAGTCACTATGGATTTAGATCAAGCAGTTATTGACGTATTAGAAGATGCAGTTACTTATACATATGATCCTGCTTATACATACTTAGCAAATAGTGTTGTTTATGAAGATTACGCAATTTATAGTGAATACTATCAAAGTGTTCTAGATGCAGCTAATCCATCAGACCCTATGGCAGGAATTATGAATGATATGGCTAGATACTTAGGAGCAATCTATAGAGTTGCAGGATCAGATATCACAACAATCGTTTATGACGGTGTTGAATATACTTGGAATGTAGCGGGAATTTTATTAGGTTCTAATTGGGAAGACTCAGTAGGAACAACACTAGTAAGTGTTATCGTTGCTGATTTTGGATTAGGAACATTAACAGACTCAGTTCCATTAACATTCAGAAATGCAGCAGGTCATGAAGTTGCAGTAGCATTAGAATTCGCTATTGTTCCAGAAATCACAACTTATACACAAGATTTTGCTTTCTTGACCACATCAACCACTTCGTATTCTACTTCAGTTCAACACACAGACACAAATAATTTTGCGTGGGATTTATTAGGTAGACAAAATGTTGGTTCATGGATGTTAGGTAATGCAGCTGATGCATCATATATCCAAGTAACTGCACAAGGCGGAATTTCTTCTATCACTTTTGATGTGGTTAGAGCGTTTACGAATACTAACGTTAGAAGTGGTGAGGTTTTTGTTAATGGTGTTTCTGTCGGTACATTTAACGTAGATGTAAACAGCGATACAGTTCAAGTTATCACAATTGAAAATATTAATGTTTCAGGTGAAGTTGTTATAAAAATAGTAACTACATCTCCAGGTTCTAGAGGAGCCTTTAATGTAGATAATATAGTTTGGAACGACTATTCTGCATAAGATTTAATTAAATATTTTTTTCAAACACAATTTGAGAAAATAAAGAAAAGGCATAGCTCTAAGCTGTGCCTTTTTGTATTTATTTATAAATAATTTGCTAAGCAGCTAAATCTCCCCATATAAGATTAGCAAACTCAGGATAATCAATAAATGGATTTCTATTATTTTGATAACTGTAAATAACTTCATTTCTATTTCTTTCGAAATCATCTACTGGATCAATCTCATTCCATTCCAATAATACAGATAAAATTCCCATTGTTCTATTTAAAGATAAAGATAATTCATCATTATTTAAAGTTAACTCAAAATACATTGTAGCCATATAAAATAATATTCTAGCTATATCGCCTTTGACTTCATCTCTAGGCTCATAAGTTTTGTCAGTCTTAAACCAATCAAAATAGTCGTTGCTTCTTAGTGCATTTTCATCTGGATCTGCAGGCTTTAAGTTATGTAAATCTGTTGCTTTACTTGGGAAATCATCTTCATCATAACCGACATATACACCAAGTCTAGATTGTGGCCATACGTGTTCTCTATTCCATGTTGTTCCACCGTCCCAAGCACCACTAACGCTCATACCAGTATATACTAAAATAATATTCCCTGGATTATTTGGATCTGCATCAGCTTCATCTAAAATATATCTAGCGTCACCATATAACAAATTATTAAAGCCTTCATTAATTATATTATTTAAGGCTAATTTTAAAGCATTGCCATTTAAATTAATCGCATCTTCATAATAAGCCATATTGATTTCGAATGCAAAATCTTCTAAAACGATATAATCAACTTCTAAGAAAAATTTATCAAATATAACTAAAAAGTTTTGTTTGCCAACAGTAGAAGTTCTTAATCCTCTTACACTTAAATCTTCCATTGTTAAGTTTTCGACAGATCCATCACTCTTATGAGCTATGATTTCGATTGAGATAGTATCATAAGTATCATTCAAACGATAGAATTTCTTGCTGCTGACTAATTCAATGCCAGTATATGTAATAACAGATTCTGTTGTAGTTGTAAAAGTAGTAGGAGCTTCTGTTGTTTGAAGAGTAGAATAAGTTGTTGAAGTAGTTATTTCTTCTGTAGTAATCTGATTTGTTTGGTCAGATGTAGTTAAACTTGTTGTAGGGTTTAATGTAGTAGGGGTCTTTGTTGTACTGGTGTCACAAGCTACTATGACTATTGAGAAAATACTCAATAAAGCGATTGCTAATATTTTTTTAGTTAATTTCATTTGTTTTCTCCATCATTATAAATATAGTTAACCATTTAATTATATCACAACACCATTTTTTGTAAAATTATTAATTCTATTGGAACCAACTTAAATTAAGTTTAATTATGTTATAATTAACATATTGAGGGAAAGCGAGGATACTTTTATAATGTTGAAAAAAACAGTTCTTTTTCTTACAATTGTAAGTTTAATAGTAGTTTTTATAGGATGTTCATCTAAAACCACAACTTTAATAACTACAGATTCTTTAACTACAAGTGAAACAACAACTTTAACTGATTCTGAAACAACCACTATTACAACCAATCCAATAACTACCGCACCTACAACTATTGAGCCTACGACTCAAGCTCCAACAACTGAAGTTCCAACTACTGAAATACCAACGACAGTAGATCAATTTCTAGAATTGGCTAATAGTTTAGTTCTTATTGAAGAGAGAGACTCTAATTTCTATCTTCCTGCCGAACTTGAATATATTACTATTACTTGGTCAACAAATGATACTGATTATATAGAGATAGCTAATTCAGTGATTTTGTTTAACGATGAGTTCGCTTATGAGGTTAGTGTAACTAATCCTACTTATGAACAAGGTGATCAATCAATAATAATCACTGGAACTTTCCTTTATGAAGAAAGAGAAATTCAAAGAGATTTTACAGTTTTAATATTATCTGTTCCTTCTTCTGTTAATTTAAATGAAGATTTAGCTCTAATTCAAACCAGTTATACAATTGAAGATGAATTTGCATTACCAGTTTTGAATTACTCTTCATATTCAAATATTCAAATATCAAGTGAAATAGCTGATTATATTAGTTATGTTGATGATATTTTTACTATAGTTAGACCAACTGAAGCAGATGCAATAGGAACAATCAGCTTCACTGTATCTTATGGAGACTCTTCTGAAGAAGTAACAATAAATATCACAATAAAGAAAGAAATAGAAGTTATTGAAGGTGCCACACTAATAATTTCACAATATGTTGAAGGCTCAAGTTTTAATAAATATATTGAGCTATATAATGCAACATCTGAAACAATAAATCTAAGTGAGTATACAATAGAAACATATTTTAATGATAAGACAACTGTTGGCGGAACATTTACTCTTTCCGGAACCTTAGCTCCAGGTGCAGTAATTGTTATTGGTCATCCTTCAGGTACAATTTATGATCCGGACTTAGATAATGGAACCGCTATAAATTTTAATGGCAATGATGCTATTGTATTAAAACATAACGGTGTTGTGATTGATAGTATTGGTCAAATTGGTAATGACGTTGCATTTGCTGCCGATGTTACTTTAATTAGAAAACCAGGAATTACAAGCGGAGATACAGACCCTTATAATGCTTATAATCTAGATGAATGGATTGCAGAAGCGCAAGATTCAGCAAATGATTTAGGAACTCACACAGCATAAATAAAAAGGAAACCATTTTATCATGGTTTCCTTATTTGTTTTATATTATCCCCAAATCAATTCAACAAATTCTGGATAATCAATATATGGATTACGGTTCTTTTGATATGAGTAAATTACTTCATTACGATTTCTTTCAAAATCATCTACCGGATCAAGTTCATGCCATTGCAATAGAACGTTTAACAATGCCATTTCATAAACTGATGGAGCTGTGTTAACTAAATCTAGAACACTATACATAGTCATCATATAAAACAGTATTCTAGCAACATCACCTTTAACTTCATCTCTTGGCTCATAAGTTGAAGAAGTTGTAATATTATCGTAATACTTGTTACCTCTAGAAGAGTTTTCTCCTGCATCAGCAGGTTTTAAATTATGAAGATCTGAAGTCATAGTTGTATCATAGTTTAACAATGATTGAGGCCATACGTGTTCTCTGTTCCAGTTGCAATTATTTGTCGTTGGACAATACCAAGTTCCGCTAACTGATGTTCCTAAATATACTAAAATGACATTTCCAGGATTATTAGGATCAGCATCAGAATCATCAAGAATATATCTTGCGGCATCATAACTCACAAAAACTTTTCCTGTATTAATAATGTCTCTTAATTCCAATAATAAAGGATTGCCGATTAAACCTT
>JAVEQW010000062.1:0-6730 GCA_034007385.1 Candidatus Izemoplasmatales bacterium | reverse complement strand
AAACATGTTGAAGATTTAGGTATTGAAATTACTGTTGATCCGGTAGTTAGCGTAGATTTTACTCAAAAAATCAAAAAGATTATTACTGAAAAAACAACCTATTTAACTAAAACAGTTCTTATCGCAACCGGCGCTTCAGCTAGAAAACTAAACGTTCCTGGAGAAAACCGCCTAAACGGTTATGGGGTAACATACTGTGCTACCTGCGATGGTTTTCTTTACAAAGATAAAACTGTAGCTGTTGTCGGTGGTGGTGACGTTGCGGTTGAAGACGCAATTTATCTATCAAGAATCTGTAAAAAGGTATATTTAATTCACCGCAGAGATAAATTAAGAGCGGTTAACGCTTTACAAGACAGAATGTTTAAATTAAGTAATGTTGAAGTCATCTGGGATTCTACAGTAGAAGAAATAAAAGGTAATGACTTTGTTGAAAAAATTTCTGTTTTAAACAAAAAAACCAACGAGATCAAAGATATCGAAGTAAATGGTTGTTTTATCGCAATTGGTCATACTCCAAATATTGATTTTCTGAATAACCAAGTAGATTTAATCGATGGTTCTTGGATCAAGACTGATTCGAGATTAGAAACAAATGTCTTAGGCGTTTATGCGGCTGGTGATATACGCGATAGCTATCTAAGACAAATCGCAATGAGCGTTAGCGATGGAGCGCTTGCGGTCAGTTCTTTAGCAAAATATCTTGAATAAATGACAAAATCAGCTTTTTTTAGCTGATTTTTTATAAAAACTAAATTTAATTTGATTATGATATAATTTATTTATAAGCGAAGAACATTTAAGGAGTCAAGAACATGATAAAAAGTAACAAGTTTGGAAAAATCTTTAAAATCATAATTTTTATTTCCGCTACAGTAGGATTTTTACTTAGCACATTCTCATTTGAAAACCCATTGAAGCAATATGCTTATTTTACAATCCAATCGAATATTTTTGTAGCAGTTATCTATTTAACATTAGTCATAAAAAAAGAAAAATCATCACTATTGTTAATTTTAAAGAATCAAGCGACTTTAGCGATAATTTTGACCGGTTTGGTTTATAACTTGATGTTAAGACCTTATCTAAACGGAATTGATTATAACCCTAATACCTTGTCAGATTTATTAATACATACCGTGACGCCTTTGTTAGTGCTTTTAGACTTTATATTATTCGCAAATAATGGTCGTATCTCAATTAAAGAACCTCTGTATTATTTAGTATTTCCTCTATTTTACTGGATTTTTTCAATAGTTTATGTGAGATTGGGAGGTAACTTCAATCTTGAAACTGAAGAATCAAATTATCCTTACTTCTTCTTGAATTTTGAAGAGTTTGGAGTAGGTTATTTCTTATTGGTTCTAGTATTTATTGTCCTAATCGGTTATCTGCTATACTTTATTAACAAAACAGTCTTAAAAAAATGTGGAGGTAATAAAAATGGAAGTGTTTAAATATAACGCTGAAAGAGTCAATAAAATTAATCGCTTCATGAAAAAACTTCTTGAACTTACCGAGTCAAATGAAAAGGTGATTCTATTTAAGGAGTATGAAAAAGATATCGAAGCTTTAACCCCTTTAGATATTTTCTATTTGGATTTCTATGCGAACGACACGGAATTATCCATTGAAGAAATCAAAGAAAGCGCGAATAAATTCGTTAATGTTTTTCATAAGGGAATATTCAAACACTCTTCTTTAGGAGATCATCCGCTTTTTACAAAACTACTAAAAGAGAACAAGGATATTCAAAACCATTTATCCTTAATAAAACCATATTATAAAAGAGGAGAAATTCTCAATCATAAAGAAGAGCTTAAACAGATTTTTATCTCTTGCAACAACTTTGAAATCAAGTTCAATAAATATCAAAATATAATCTTCTCGCATTTAGAAGAAAAAGTTCCTTCCACAAAACCACTAGAAGTGTTATGGGAATTGCATGACGATTCAAAATTATTACTAAAGAACATCTTAAGTTTACTCGATACCTCTGATGAAGACGAATTGATTAAACAAATAGGCAAATATCATTATCTAATCTTCGGTATCGGACAAAAGGAAGAAATTATTCTTTTGCCGGTACTTAAAACTTTAGTTTCTGAAGAAGAACTCGATAAAATTTACAATGAATGTTTAGAAATAGGCTTTGTATTTAATGATGAAAAGTTAGAACCTTTGTCCAGTGAAGCAAAAGATAACATTCGAGGGTTTTTCACCAGTAAAACCGGAAAAATGTCAATAGATCAATTAATAAAAATGCTTAATCATCTTCCATTAGATATCACTTTTGTCGATAAAGAAGATACAGTGCTTTACTATAATGAAAGTAAAGATCGTCATTTTCCAAGGACTCCAGCTGTAATTGGCAGAAAAGTCAAAAACTGTCATCCACCGAAAAGTGTGGACGTCGTAGAAGGCATCATCAATGATTTTAAAAACAACGTCAAAGATTTTGAAGAATTTTGGATTAATTTTAAAGGGAAGACCTTATATATCGCTTACTATGCCGTAAGAGATGAATTAAACAATTATTTAGGTGTACTTGAAGTTTCGCAAGACATTTCTCATTTTCAAGAAATCAAAGGAGAAAAACGGCTTAGAAACCTTTAGTTCAATGTCTAGAGATTTGATAAAAAGGCTGTTTTATGATATAATAAAGTGATGGCTATGGTCATCATTTTTTATTTTAAGGAGACTGAATTTATGAATTATATCGGAAAAACACCGCTAATCAGAGCTAAAAATCTCGAAAAAGCTTTAGGTGTAAAGAAACTATATTTAAAACTGGAGGGTAATAACCCAACAAAAAACAAATTTGATCGAGTAGCTAATTTGATATCCAAATTAGCCCTCATGAATAATAAAAAAGCAATAATTTGCGATGGAGACAAAAGACTTTTGGTCGCTTTAAAAAAACAGTGTGAAGAACACAAGCTTATACTATTGGTTCCAAAGTATAAAAATGAGAATTGGAAAGACAAAATTATTGATTCAAAAAGAATTCTTAATATGTCAGGTGTAAAAAAAGCTGATATCCCTACGATATTAAAGAACCTATCTCTCAGTAATGAAGCTTACTTAATTACTAAAGATATTTTCTTGCAGTTACTCAGTTTGGCAGATGAAGAACTAGCTTTGGAAATCTATCAAAGATTTGACGGAGACATCGATAGTCTGTATTATCAAAGCGATTACCAACAGACATATCTAGCTTATCAAAATACCTTTCTCAAGAATAACTTTTTAACTTCCAAAAAGTTGCCTAAAATAATCGGTTCAGGTGAAAAATCAGTCGCTGAATATCCTGAAGAAAACTACACCTATGTATCAAAGAATTATCTTGAAAGAGCTCATCAACTTTTACAAAAAGAAGAACATCTTAAAATCAAGAGTAAAGACGCTTATCCTTTTGCGGCGTTCTTAAAAAGGTTGGATGAATCTGATATTAATGACGGTAGACATATAATTGTCTTAAATACAGCTAGAAGCAGAGTGATAATTAACCAAATCACCGATTATGAGGAAATATCAAAACAACAATTAACCAAAACGATAATCAAGTTTTTAGATAAGTATCAAGATAGTTATGAAGAAACGATCGACGCTTTAGAAATGGCGATGAAAGACGGCTATGTCCTAATCGCTTCTAACCAATCGGAAATCGATGGTATCTGCGTAGTTGTGGACTTAAAAATCAATCATTTTATTCCAAGATATCACCTAGCCTACATAGGGATCAACCCCAATAATAAGGGACGTGGTTTGGGTTCTGAACTAATCAAAGAAGCTATCGATATCACTGAAGGAAATATTTCTTTGCATGTTGATTTAGATAATAAAAATGCAAAAAAACTCTATAAAAAAATGGGATTTGTTCATAAATATGAACGGATGATTTATAAAAACTGGAACAGTTGAGATAATTTAAGAGATTTTTATATTGATTTAGAGTATAATTAACTTGGTGAACAAGATGATTAAACAAATATATTTGGAAGGTCTTCCTTTCTTAGCTGGATTAAGTTTTCTGACCTTAATTTTCTGGTTTTTCGGTTTAGAAACTATCGGCATGCCTCTATATGCATTAGCCGCAATTTTGATACTTACTTTCTATAAAAATGGTATGTTAGTAGTACCGTTTTTTCTCAATATGCTATTTATGATTTCCCAAACGGAGTGGTCACTAGATTTAATCCCCACATACTTATATTTATTACCGTTTTTAATCATTACAGGTTTTGTAATTCATTTAATCAGGTTCAAACCAAAACTAAATAAAGGCAAGTTGTTCTATCCTTTATTATTGATGTTTATAAGTATGCTTCTATCAATGATAAACGCTGAGTTTATTGATTCAAATTACTTGTTTTATCTACTCATAGGTTTGTTTTATATCTTTACTTACTTCTTTTTCAAGGCTTCTATCAGCAGTGATAACCTACCATTTTTAATCAAAACTTTTGCGGTGTCAGGAGTATTGATCACTCTTCAAGTTTTGATTTATTACTTAAGAGTAGACGATATAATCGTTGCTTTAGAATCAAAAAACCTTGATTTAGGATGGGGGATTTCCAATTTCGTTGCGACATATTTGATTATGTTTATCGCCGCAATGTTTTATTTTATTAAAATCTATAAACTTCATATTATCCCCGTCATGTTAGCTGCTTTTGAAGTAGTTATGTTGTTATTCACACTATCAAGAGGCGGAATAGTATCATTTTTCTTCACGTTTATATTATTAATGATCTATTTATTTCATAATTGCGAGCAAAAGAAGCAAATGGCTATTAATATTGTAATTGCCATAATAGTTCTAGCAGTATTTGTAATAGTTAGAATTGATATTTTTACGACTATTTACAACCGCTTAGCAGATGGTTTTTTCGTTGATAACGGTCGTTTTGAACTATGGAAAGAATCTTGGCAAAAGTTTATCCAACATCCATTACTAGGTGCCGGTTTATTTGCTAGAGTAGAAGGCAATTACTTTGGTTTTTATCATAATACTTTTATGCATACTTTGGCTACACTAGGAATTATTGGTCTTGCTTCAGTCGTTTGGCAAATAGTGGAAGTAATAAAAATGTTTATCAACCGTTTCACCATAGAAAAAACGATTCTTCTAATTGCTCTAATCGGAGCTAACATTCATGGAATGGTTGATAATGTTTACTACATGCCGCAGTTTATGATTATATTCTTTATAATTATTGCAGGAGTTGAAAATTATAATTTAGACTTGTTGGAAGGAGAATTACGATGAAATCAGAAAAAAGAATGTTTGTTTCCTTTGTTTTAAACTTCATCTTTACCATTTTTGAATTTATCGGCGGTATACTGACAAATTCAGTAGCTTTGATGTCGGATGCGGTACATGATCTAGGCGATTCAGTATCAATTGGTGTCGCGATTTACCTTGAAAAGAAATCCAAACAAGCTAAAGATTTCAAGTATACCTTTGGCTATTACCGATTCTCATTGTTAGGTGGTTTGATCACTTCAATAATCTTGATTATCGGTTCAACAATCATCATAATCGAAGCTTTTAAAAGGCTAATTAATCCTGAAACTATCGACACAAGCTTAATGATTTATTTTGCGGTTATTGGCGTTGTTGTTAATGGTGCTGCCGCTTTAATTGCTTCAAAAGGCAAATCTGCTAACGAAAAAGTAATATCACTACATTTATTCGAAGATGTGTTTGGCTGGGTTGCATTATTAATTGGAGCCATTATCATGAATATCTTCGATATCCAAATCTTAGATAGTATTTTATCAATTCTATTTACGCTTTTTATTGTTTATCATGTTTTTAGAAGTCTAAAAGGCATTATGGAAGTTTTCTTGGAAAAAGCCCCAAAAGGCTTTTCAATCGATAAGATAAAAGAAGAATTATTAAAAGAAGAAAATGTTAGAGATATCCATCATATCCATCTTTGGTCTATTGAAGGTAATATACCAATCATGACATTTCATGCTCGGTTGAGCCATAAAGTCACAATTGAAGAAACAGTCTCTATCACAAAGAATCTTAAAGCAAAACTCCATGAACTAGGAATTCTTCATTCAACGATTCAGATAGAGTTCTTTGATAATCAATGTGATGATTTGGATTGTGAAGAAATTGAAGTTGAAGATCATGACCATCACCATCATCATTAACACTATATAAATTCATGAATTTAAGGTATAATATAGATGAATCAAGAAAAAGGAAGTGATTAATTTGAATCTATTTATTCAACAAGTTGAATGGCCTAAGCTAAATCTTGCATACACAATTGCGACAAATTATAAAAGTGCTTATGAACAAGTTGAAAGATATCTAACTTTGGCTAATAAAGATATCAAAGAAGCAAAATTATACCATGCTGAAATCAGAACAATGAACGCTAAAATAGTCTTCTTATATACACTGGCTTTAGATGAAGTTGAAATGTTCAACAAAAGTGAAATTCAAATCTTACCGGTAGAAGCAAGTCATTACTTATATATCAAAGTAGATAAAGAGTATTATCAAGACATTTTATTCGGCAATCAAAAACTTCAAGACAGTTTTAATAAAGAAATTGAAGATTACTGTAAGTTGCACAACGTTTCTCAATATATGCCTGCCTTTCCTTACCTAGCACATTCAACTGACGGAAAGGAAGAGCTATTCTTTCCAATTAAAAAAAATATGGATTAGTTTATCAAAAACTAATCCACTTTTTTTATTTAA
>JAVEQW010000061.1:0-7071 GCA_034007385.1 Candidatus Izemoplasmatales bacterium | reverse complement strand
GCAAGTTGAGATTGATCGGTATTAATCCAAGGTAAAACATTCTCTAAACCTCTAAGGATTGATAAATGAAAGTCTGGGAAGACTAAAAATGATGTGAATGTCAATAAGGTTAAGATCAAAATACCAGGGACGAATATACCGGTGATTCTATCGGCAAATTCTTGGATCGGTACTTTTGTTCCTTGACAAGCTTCAACCATTTGAATTATCTGTGCTAAGAAAGTATCATTCCCAACTTTAGTTACTTTAACTTTTATGCTACCGTTCTTATTAATGGTAGCGCCTATGACACTATCACCAACTTTTCTATTTACCGGTAAAGATTCACCTGTAGCTAGTGATTCATCAATTAGAGTTTCACCTTCAATGATTTCACCGTCCATAGGGATTTTTTCACCAGGTTTAACTATCATTATATCGCCGACACTTAGTTCGCTTGTTAAAACTTCTATTTCTTGATTATCAACTATAATTCTAGCTTTTTTAGCTCCCATTTCCAGTAGTTTTTTAATTGCTTGTGAAGCCTTACCTTTAGCTCTGGTTTCAAGGTATTTACCAACTAGATGTAATGTCATAATCATAGTAGCCATTTCAATAAAGGTTGTTATTGGTAAAAATAGACCTAAAAGACCGATTAAGTATGGTGGCATCGAACCTAAAGAAACCAAAACGTCCATGTTTGGTTTTTTTGTTAGTATCGATTTAAAGGCTTTCTTATGAACGGAATAACCGATAATGAAAATAACTGGGAAACCTAAAAGCGCACTTATATAAATGTATCCAGGTATTTTAATTAAGAACATATTGATAAGCATCAAGCTCATCATAACGATAGCTATTGATGAAGAGATAATAACCTTCTTCTTCGCTTCATCCATCATTATTTCTTCGCTCGATTTTTCTTCTACTTGATTGTTTTCTAGGATTAGCTTATAACCGATATCATCAATTTGCTTGATTACTTGACTTAACTTTACTGTTTTAGAATCATATTTTAACTTCAGTTTGTTATTTACTAGATTAACATTAAACTCATTGATTCCTTTAATTGTTCCTAGGGTGTTTTCAATTGCTTTTGCACAACTTGCGCAACTCATCCCTTCTACTAAAAGATCGACAGTCTCATTAGTTTCCTCTAGTATCATTTCATAACCTAACTCATCGACTAAGGCTTTTATTTCTTTTTCAGTAATAACTGTTTCATCAAATGATACGTTTAAAGTATCGGTAGTAATATTGACTAAAGCTTCGCCTACACCTTTGGTCGTCGAAAGATAGGATTCGATTGATTTAGCGCAACTTGCACAACTCATCCCTTTAACAAAATATTTTTTATTTGTCATTAATTATCTGACCTCATATCCTAATCTGGTTATTCTTGAAGTAATATCATCATCCGATACAATCGTTTCATCAACTGAAACAGTTACTTTCTTTGCGTCTAAATCAACTTCAACTGATGAAACTCCGTTTAAACTATTTAAAACTCTTTTCACACTGTTTGCACAGTGATTGCAAGTCATTCCAATTACATTAAATTCTTTGTTTGTCATAATATTTTTCTCCTTCTACCCCTCTTATAGGGGGGGTATCTTTATTATAACGCATTATATAATAATTTGCAAATGAAATCAATAAATTTTCGTGTAAGCAAATCATTTGCTTTTATATACCCCCTAGGGTATAATTTAAGTAGAAACTAAAGAGGTGATTATCAATGAAATGTGATCCATCAATTAAGAATAGAATTAAAAGAGCTCAAGGCCAAATGAATGGCGTTTTAAAAATGATGGACTGTGACACAGCTTGTTTCGATATATTAACTCAATTAAAAGCTATAAGAGCGAGTATTGATACAGCAATCGGAATTTTAACTACCTCTAATTTAATCCAAATGATTGAAGAAACTAATGATGTTAAGCTTAGTAACATTGAAGACGCTATTTCGCTTGTAATCAAAGGAATCAAATAGGAGGAATATTATGTTTACATTTAATATGGAAAAACCTAAAGCATCTTCACTTTTTGATGAAGTCTTACTATGGGATATGATTGTTATTGGAGGGGGTCCAGCGGGACTTAATGGCGCATTATATGCAAAAAGAAAAGGTCTGATGGTTGGAGTTGTGACTTTAGAGATAGGCGGTCAATTGCACAATACCTCTACTGTTGACAATTACTTAGGTTTTAAGAATATCGAGGGAAAAGATTTATCAGATGAATTTTTTGAACATGTTAAAAACCTTGATGTTCCTATACTTTCTGGAATTAGAACTCAAGAGATAAAAAAACATAATGATATTTTTGAAGTTAGATTGTCAGATGGTAGAACTTTAAATGCTAAAACAATACTTTTAGCTACTGGAGGGGCACCAAGAAAACTAAGTGTACCTGGAGAAGTTGAGTTCAGTAATAAAGGTGTCTCTTATTGTACAACCTGTGACGCACCATTCTTTAAGGATAAACATGTGATTGTGGCTGGCGGTGGAAACAGTGCTGCAGAAGCTGTGTTGGATTTAGTTCCATGGGCAAGTAAAATCACAGTGGTTCATCGAAGCGTTTGGCGAGCTGATACAATATTACTTAAAAAACTAAAAGCTGTGGATAAATTAGATATTCACTTGAATAGCCAAATACTTGAAATCTTTGGTGATGATTTAATGAAAGGTATTAAATACTTGGACCAATCGGAAAATATTGAAAAAATATTGGAAGCAGATGGATTGTTCATTGAAATCGGAACGATACCTAACAGCTATTTATTAAAAGGTTTAGTTGAACTTAATGAAAGAGACGAAGTTATTGTTGATAAATTTCAGATGACTAGTGAAAAAGGAATTTTCGCTGCTGGCGACGTGACAAATCAAGAAGATAAGCAAATAATAATTTCCGCTGCAGAAGGTGCAAAAGCAGCTTTAGCAATAACAAAATATTTAAATAAATTCTATAAAGGAGAATAAGAAAATGAGTAAATTATTAAATAAGGAATTACAAGATCAAATTAGAGAGTTTTTAAACATGATGAAGGATAAGGTAACATTTGTTTACTTTAAATCAAATAAGAATTGCGATACATGTGAGCAAACTAAAATGCTTTTAGAAGAGATAGCTGATTTAAGTGAAAAGATCAGTTTTATCGAAAAAGACTTAAACAAAGATACTGAGGAAGCAAAAAAGTATGGCATTACCTTAGCACCTAGTTTCGTTATCTTAGATAATGAAGGCAAGTATAAAGGAGTTAAATTCAACGGCATACCTGCTGGACATGAGATTAATTCATTCTTAAGTGCAGTGATTGATATGTCCGGCGTTGAGTTTGGATTTGATAAAGATTTAGTTGAAAGAATCAAAAAAATTAAGAAACCAGTAAACATAAAAGTATTTGTAACATTGAGTTGTCCTCATTGTCCAGGAGCTGTTTCTAATGCTCATAGATTGGCGATGCTTAATGATAATATTGAAAGTGAAATGATTGAAGCACAAACTTTCCAAGAGTTAAGTGTTAAATATAAAGTATCAGGGGTTCCAAAGATTATTATTAATGAAAAGCATGAATTAGTCGGTAATCAACCAATTGAAGAATATCTGAACAAATTAGAGAGATTATAAAAAACATCCGATTTAAACCTATAAGTTTAGATCGGTTTTTTTATTGGCTTGAAACTTCTGTTTGAGTTATTTAATTTGTGTTTTTTTTGTGCTATAATACTATCAAAATGTCAGTATATAAGGGGGACATATAAAGTATGAATGAAACTTTGGCTATTGTTTTTAGTATTGTGATATCTGTAGCCGCTTTTTTGGTTGCTGGGTGGCTCTATCTTTGGATTAAAAAACAAGATAGTTCTAATGAAAAAATTGGTAAGATTAGTGACTTGATTAAGAGTGGCGCCAATACCTTTTTAAGAAAAGAGTATACGATATTGGCTAAATTTGGTTTTGTTGCGGCGGTTTTAATTTTGGTTCTTTTGCCAAAGCCAATTTGGAATCAACCTAGTTTTGAAGCGGTGTTCAAGAACAATATTGCAATGATGTTTGCCTATATCTTTGGTACAGTATTCAGTGGTATGGCTGGAAAAATCGGTATTTTTGTTGCGACTATCGCAAATAAAAAGACTGCTGAAGCAGCTACTAAATCAATTGGTTCTAGTTTTCTAAACGGTTTTAGAGGTGGAGCTGTAATGGGTATGGCTGTTGTTGGATCAAGTTTATTAGGTGTTGCTTTATTCTTCTGGATAACTAAAAATCCAACAATGCTATTAGGATTTAGTTTTGGTGCTTCTTCTTTAGCATTATTTGCTAAAGCTGGTGGAGGTATTTATACTAAAACTGCTGATATCAGTGCCGATTTAGTTGGTAAGGTAGAATTAGGAATTCCTGAAGACGATCCGAGAAATCCAGCGGTTATCGCTGACAATGTCGGTGATAATGTTGGTGATGTTGCGGGTATGGGAGCTGATTTATTCGATTCACATGTTGCTTCATTAGCTGCGGCTTTGGTTATGGCTTTTTCTTTAGATAATATGTATAACTCCAATAATATCGAGATTGTTTTCGTGTTTGCGGCATTAGGTCTTTTATCATCAATTTTAGGTGTTGTGTTTGCTAAAATGGGTAAACATGAAAATCCAACTAGAGCTCTAAACTTAAGCACATATATTACTACCGGTATTTTTGCGGTTTTAACATTCTTGGCGACATTAGCTTTCGGATATCCATGGCGTTTGTTTATCGTAACTGTATTAGGTTTATTTGTTGGAGTTATAATTGGTATCACCACTGATTATTTCACAAATGATGAAAAACAACCGGTGAGAAAAGTTGCTAAAGCAAGTGAAAGCGGACCGGCATTAACTATCATCTCCGGTACTTCATATGGCTTTTTATCAGTTCTTCCGGCAATGATTGGTATCGCAGTAAGTGCATTTTTAGCTTATAAGATAGCTGAACCATTAGGCGAGGGTTATGCCTTATTTGGAATTTCAATTGCGGCAGTGGGAATGTTAAGTATTGTGGGTATGATTATCTCTAACGATGCTTACGGACCTATTGTTGATAACGCCAGAGGCTTAGCAGAAATGGGTGGTTTAGGAGATGATGTAATCAAAATTACCGATGAACTGGATTCAGCCGGTAATACTGTAAAAGCAGTTACTAAAGGTTTTGCGATTAGCGCTGCAGGGTTGACAGTTATCTCGCTTCTAGCTGCTTTTGTTAGCGAGGTTAACGATGCTGCTATTGAACTCGGTATGGGCGCTGATTTTATTAAAGGTTTTGATATTCTAAATCCTGCTGTGTTCTTTGGCTTATTGATTGGAGCGGCTATTCCGGCAGTGTTCTCTAGCATGTTAATGTTAGGTGTAAACAGAAATGCTGAAAGAATGGTTGCGGAGATTCATCGTCAGTTCGATGAGATTCCTGGTTTAAAAGAAGGCAAGGAAGGCGTTATGCCTGAATCAGACAAATGCATCGATATCGCTACTAAGGGAGCTTTAAAAGAATTACTACCAGCTGGAGCTTTTGTAATTATAATAACTATTATTGTTGGATTAGTTGGTGGTGTACATGCTGTTGGTGGATATCTTGCCGGTAATATTGTTTCAGGGGTATTGCTAGCATTATTCATGTCAAACAGCGGTGGTTTATGGGACAACGGCAAGAAGTATATTGAAGCCGGAAATCATGGCGGCAAGGGTTCAGAAGCACATAAAGCTGCAGTTGTTGGCGATACTGTAGGCGATCCTTTCAAAGACACTGCAGGTCCATCTATCAATACGCAAATCACAGTTGTTAGTTTAGTTGCCAGTCTTTTTGCAATCATATTCTTAACACTTTCAATCTTCTAAAATAAATTAATTAAAAAATAAAAGCTTTCATGGAATCTATCTCCATAAAAGCTTTTTTTAATTATAATTTTTTATTCCTTGTTCGATTATATCCCAGTATTTATTGACATCTACCTTAGTAGCTACAAAAGTATTCTTAGGTAATTTCATATAATCAAAGATATCACAATTAGTTCTACCATAACTATCACCTCGAGAAATATCGATATCGCAATGAACCCATGATAGTTCTACTACTGATTTATCCATAAGATAGGCTATAGGAAGAGGATCATGTAATGGACCAGCCTCTAAACCAAAGGTTCTATATTGATTTTCATTAAAGACTTTCATTAATTTTGAAAACAGTAAAGAAGCCTTGTTATTTAGTTTTTCCATTCTTTCAATAACGCTTTGATAGACCATAACTTTTCTCGTTACGTCCAACCCAAACATTTTAACCGGTAATCCCGAATTGAATACTATAAAGGCAGCTTCTGGGTCAGAATAGATATTGAACTCCGCTGCTGGTGTTACATTTCCGTTTGTGTAAGATCCACCCATTAACAATACTTCATCAATGTTATCCATAATTTTTGGTTCAAGTCTTATTGCCAAAGCAAGATTTGTCATTGGCCCCGTTGTGACTACAGTAACTTTTTCTTTAGATTCTAAAATGGTTTCTACAATAAAATTGATTCCGTTTTGATTATGATAATCAATCGTTAAGTCTGGAAAATCAAAGCCGTCCAGTCCAGATTCACCATGGATTTGTGGACAAACTTCTAAGATTTTGACTAGTGGATTAGCACTACCTAGACATACAGGAACATCGATATCAAGATATTGACAAAGATTCAATGTATTTCGTCCGGTTTTCTCTAGGGTTTGATTGCCTCCGACAACAGTAATGCCCAATAGATTTATTAAATCAGATTTACCGGCTAGCATGATTGCGATAGCGTCGTCATGACCAGGATCACAGTCTAAAATTATATTTCTTTTATTCATAAATCTCTCCATTTTCTTTGATGAATTTATCAATTTGTTCTCTTGTTGGTATTGAAATTTGTGCTCCCATTGTTTGAACAGTAAGTGCTGAAGCTGCAGTAGCGTATCTTAATGCTTTTTGATCATCTTTATATTGTAAAAAACTTGCTAGATAAGCACCGATAAAAGTATCTCCTGCAGCTGTAGTATCAAGAACTTTGACTTTATAAGCAGGAACGTATAGATAACTGTTTGA
>JAVEQW010000060.1:0-7094 GCA_034007385.1 Candidatus Izemoplasmatales bacterium | reverse complement strand
ATTTTTTTAACAAAAATTGATAAAAACCGTTAGTTTATTGACATAAATATTGATAAGTTATATAATTTTTATATACTGTGAGGTGAGTCTATGAAAAAGATTTTAAGCAACATTTTTTTACTTATTTTAGTCCTATTGATTACCCTTGTTGCTGTTCCATGGAATCGAATCGAGCAATGGGGATTCGAGATTCAATTTTTGACTGATAATGAAGTTCTAATCAAGGGCGGAATTGGAGCAATAACAATTATTTTAGGCATTATATTTTTATTTATCAGTAACAGACAATTTAACAACAACGGTCAGGTAAAAAATAGTACAAGAAATATTGCCGTACTACCAATGCTTTTATATTCAGTTTCAAGTATGGCGTTTACAGCTTACTTAGCATATTCGCTTTATTTTTCGGTTGGTCTCAGAAGTTTAGCACAATTATTAATTTTTGTCGGTAGCTTAGGAGCGATACTTACTATTTTCTTTTTAGGATATATCCTCGTTTGTGAATATAAGAGAGTTACCAATTTCGGAAGATTTTTCCGTAGCGTCTTTTTAATGGAACTTTTAGTTGGAACTGCAGCAATTAGTTACTGGCATTTAAATTATCGAGTAAACACATCATACCCAAATATTTCAACTAGATATATGATTCTAATGGTTCCACTAATTTTACTGTTATTCTTTATATATTTAATCGTATCGTCAAGAACTAGCAAAAACCTTGAAACTCAAAGTGATTTAGAAAACGAGTTGGCAGTAACTAGTAAAACCAAAAACAAAACTATTCAAACTGAAAAAGGATCGATGATAATTTCGAAAGAACAACCAATAGTTTCCTCTTCAGACGATATTGATCCAACAAATATTGTATTTCAAGACGTTCAAGTTGATCCGGAATTCTCCAAGATGAGCAATCAAGCAAATCAAGCGAACTCAATCGAATATTATATTGAAAAACCAAAAATGTTTAAACCGCTAAGCCCTTCTTTCGATGAATTAGTAGCCTATGTTAGAGAGCTGCCACAAGTAGTAACCAAACTGGATGATGACAGAATAACATTCTATGTCGATCGTAAACCATTTTTAGTTCTAATGAACTTTGGTAATTACTACCGCATGGCATTCAAATATGATCTTGAGCAAGGCATAAGATTAATCATCAAATATCCAACAATTTCTAAGAATAAATCAACAAAAGAAGAACTATGGTTTAAAGCCAATAACTACGGTGACATACCAAAAGAAGTCATCTTCAATATCGTTAAAACAGCTTACAATAATTACAGCAGTTAAAGCAACTTTCTCAAGTTGCTTTTTTTCTTGCAGTTTTTTAGTCAATAGAGTTGAAGGAAAACGGTTTCTATGATATTATTTTAATGAGGTGATAAATATGAAATTAGAAGAGGTAGAAGCGCTTAAAGAGCAATTATACAACAAGAAAAAAACAATGACAAAAGCAGAACTTCAAGAGATTTGCGAAGAATTCGATAAACGATTTATTTACGAATCAACCAGTTTCGATAATGATGATTTCACTTTTGAAGATGTTAATTTCTTGTTGGAAGACCATTCAAGAGAATTTCCAGATAAAAAGCCGAACCGTAGAAAAGAAATTATCAATAATTATCATGCTATAAATATGGTTCATCGTCTAGTGGAAAAACAAGTTGAATTGAATGAAACTACAGTTAAAGATTTGCATCAAATTTTAGTTGATGGAATCATAACTGGCGGTGTTTACCGTACTCGCGACTTATTCATTTTAGGAGCTAAACATGTCCCGCCAACTTATTTGAAAATTTTCAAAAAGATGGATGCTTATTTTCACGATTTAAAGAATCCTGAATTAACTGGACTTAAAAAGGCTGCATTTGCACACTTACAGCTACTGAAGATTTATCCATTTATGGATGCTAACGGTAGACTTGCAAGATTATTGCTAAACTATCAATTAGAGTTAGACGGCTATTTGCCTGTATCAATCACCAGAGAACAAAGAGATGCTTATTTCAAAAACATCGATGAGTTCAAAATCAACAAAAAAATTGAACCTTTCACAGAATTTTTGGCAGAGCTGGAATCGAAAAGGATCAAAGAATTTTTAGAGAGAGAATAACTTCTCTCTTTTTAATGTGAGGAGAATAAAATGAAATATATAGCATACCCATTTAATGAAGTTAAAAGATTAAGTTTTTATTTAGCGACAGAAGAGTTTCTTGCTAGACACTATCCAGCTGAGGAATATTTCTTTATGTGGCAAGTTAATCCAACAGTAATTTTTGGACGAAATCAACTGATTGAAAATGAAGTAAACATGAAATATGTCAAAGAAAACAATATTGAATTCTATCGGAGAAAATCTGGTGGAGGATGCGTTTATGCTGACTTTTCTAATATTATGTTTTCATTTATCACACCAAATTTCAACAAAGATTTTGTTTTTACAACTTACTTAAATAAAGTAGCTAAAATCCTTCAAGATTTAGGTTTAAACGCCCAAGTTTCGGGTAGAAACGATATTTTAGTTGATGGACTAAAAGTTTCGGGAAATGCTTTTTATCAAGTTAATTCCAGATCAATAGTTCATGGCACAATGCTTTATAATACCGATCTTAGCGTAATGGTAAAAGCGATTACTCCTGATAATGAGAAATTAATATCCAAAGGTGTCGATAGCGTTAGAAAAAGAGTAACTAACGTGAAGGATCATTTGAATATATCAATAGATGACTTTAAAAAATTCATTCGCGAAAATATTTGTGATCAAGAAATCATTTTAACAAATGATGACATTAAAAAGATTGAAGCTATTGAAGAAACATATTTGAAGGAAGATTTTATATACGGAAAGAATCCGAATTATACAATCAAAAAGAAAAAGAAAACAGAAGCTGGAGTTATTGAAATCTCACTGGAATTAAAAAACAATATCGTTAAAAGAATTGAAATGTTAGGCGATTACTTTTTAGTCGGTGACGAAGATGAATTCCTACTAAATTTTAAAAATAAAGAGTTTACCAAAGAAGCTTTTTTAAAGGTTCTTGATACAATCGATATCAATAATTATATCTATAATTTATCGGCTGCAGATTTTTTACAAATTTTATTCTAAAGAATAAATTTGTGATATAATGATGAATGAGGTGGAATATGGAAAATTTGAAAAAAACATGTCTTTACGATAAACACCTGCAGTTAGGTGCGAAAATGGAAGCATTCGCCGGCTACGAAATGCCAATTGTATATGACAGCATCAAAAACGAGCATCTGGCTGTAAGAAACAATGTGGGTATGTTTGACGTATCGCATATGGGTGAGATAATAATCAAAGGAAAAGATGCATTGAATTTTGTAGAAAAACTATTTACCAACAAAGTTCATACTTTAGAAGACGGCCAAGTCGCTTATGGTATGATGCTCTATGAGAGAGGAACTGTGGTAGATGATCTTTTAGTCTATCGTTTAAACAGCGAATATTTCTTTTTAGTAGTAAATGCCAGTAATGTCGCAAAAGACTATGCTTGGATAGTTGATAATACTGAAGATTTTGATGTTTTAGTTCAAAATGTAAGTGAAGATTATCAAGAAATAGCGGTTCAGGGTCCAAACGCTGAAAATGTTATCGCAATGGCTTTGGGAATAGATTTAAGTCAACTTAAGTTCTTCTATTTCGCTAATTATGAGTATATGAATCATCATCTTATAATTTCCCGTACAGGTTATACCGGAGAAGACGGATTTGAAATTTATGCTTCGAAAGAAGCAATTAGAGAAATTTGGGACAAATTGTTAGAACACGACGTCACTCCAGCTGGTCTTGGCGCTAGAGATACTTTAAGATTTGAAGCGGCTTTACCACTTTATGGTCATGAAATATCTCAAGATATAACTCCGCTTGAAGCAGGTCTTAAGTTCTTTGTAAAACTTGATTCAGAGATGGATTTTATTGGTAAAGACGCATTGATTAAACAAGGTGAAGACTTATCAAGAAGAGTTGTTGGAGTTGAGTTAACTGAAAGATCAATCCCACGAGAAGGTTATGAAGTCTATAAAGATGATAAAGTAATTGGATATGTTACTACTGGTTATTTAAGCATTTCAATCGAAAAACCGATTGCAATGGCGATGATTAATCGTCCATACACAAAGAAAAACACAGAAGTTTATATCAAAGTCAGAAACAAAATGATACCTGGCTTTGTTAGAGATAAAAAATTCTTAGAAAAGAAATATAATAAAACGAAGGGAGCTTAATATGAGCAAATTAGTAGAAGGACTTTTCTATTCAAAAAGTCATGAATGGGTAAAACCGTTAGAAGATGATGTAGTATTAATTGGTATCACTGATTTTGCACAATCTGAACTAGGAGATGTTGTTTTTGTTGATTTACCTGAAGTAGGAGATAACGTTTCTAGTGAAGATGAGTTCGGTGCAGTAGAATCAGTAAAAGCAGCTTCAGATTTAATATCTCCAGTATCAGGTGAAATTTTAGAAGTAAATGAAGAATTGGTGGGAGAACCAGAACTTTTAAACAAGAATCCTTATGAAAACTGGTTATTAAAAGTAAAATTAGAAAATCCTGATGAATTAGGCAATTTATTAAGTTCAGAAGAATACGCAAAGTTCATTAAGTAGGTGAATTAATTGTTCAAGTATTTTCCCCATACTAAAGCTGACATCGACTCCATGTTGAAGGCTTTAAATATCTCATCAGTAGATGAGTTGTTTAAAGATATACCAGAGAGTGTAATATTCAACAGTGATTATGATGTTCCTAGTTTTATGTCTGAATCAGAGTTAAGAAATCATTTTGCGGAATTAGCAAAAAAGAATCAGGAACTTACTCTTTTTTCAGGTTTAGGGCTCTATGATCATTATCAACCTGCTGTTATTGATGCCCTGACATCAAGACAAGAATTTATGACCTCATACACACCATACCAACCAGAAATTTCTCAAGGGACATTACAGTATATATTTGAGTATCAATCCATGATTCAAACTCTTACTGGTTTAGAAGTTTCTAACGCATCAATGTATGACGGTACGACCGCTACAGCTGAAGCATGTTTCATGGCTTGTGCTGTTACAAGAAGAAACAAAGTTTTATTATCATCGACATTAAACCCTAACACCATCAATGTAATAAAAACCTATTTGAAATATAAAGGATTAGAATGGGATTTTATTGAAGAAAAAGATGGTGTAGTTGATATTGAAGATTTAAAGAAAAAACTGGATAAAGACACTGCTGGTGTGATTGTTCAAAAACCAAATATTTACGGTTTAATTGAAGATTATTCTGGATTTTCTGACTTAATTAAAACTAATAAATCATTATTTATCATGAATGCTGATATCTCGACTCTTGGAGTATTAAAATCTCCGAAAGAAGATGGAGCTGACATTGCCTGTGGTGAATGCCAATCTTTAGGCATGCCGGTTGCTTTTGGTGGACCAACACTAGGATATTTAGCTACAGAAAAAACTTATGTTAGAAAAATGCCAGGAAGAATCTGTGGTTACACTCACGACCTAGAAGGAAAGAGAGCCTTTGTTTTAACCCTTCAAGCACGTGAGCAACACATCAGAAGAAGCAAAGCAAATTCCAACATCTGCTCTAACCAGTCTTTAATGGCGCTTTTCGTAACGATTTACTTATCATTAATGGGTAAAAACGGTCTTAAAGAGGTAAATAACTTGTCTTACCAAGGGGCACATTATCTATATGATAAATTAATCGCAACTGGTAAGTTTTCTGATCCTTTCCAAAAACCGTTTTTAAAGGAGTTTACCCTTACAACAAATCTTCCGAAAGAAACAATCCAAACAGCATTACTTGAAAATGGAATTTTCGGAGGAATGGGTTTAGACATCTTCGGAGAGAAATATGAAGGACTAGTAAACTTTAGCGTTACTGAAAAAAGAACCAAAGCAGAAATTGACAAGCTTGTCTCTATTTTGGAGGCCATATCATGATTAACTATAATAAATTGATCTTTGAACTTTCAAATAAAGATCGAATTGGATACTCATTACCAAAACAAAGATTTACAGACTATAACATAAATCAATTAGACCAAAATCTAACTAGAGAGACAGAGTTGTTATTACCTGAAGTGTCTGAACTAGATGTTTTAAGACATTTTACCAATATTTCCAATAAAAACTTTGGTGTTGAAAACGGCTTCTATCCACTGGGTTCATGTACGATGAAGTACAATCCGAAAATAAACGAAGAAATGGCTTCAAATAAAGCTTTTAGAAACCTTCATCCGCTTCAACCAATCAATACGGTTCAAGGAGCTTTAGAAGTTTATTATAATTTGCAAACCTATCTGTCAGAGATTTCCGGACTTAAAGAATTCTCACTTAATCCTTATGCCGGAGCTCATGGCGAACTAGTCGGCTTGATGGTAATTAAGGCTTATCACGAAGACAGAGGCGACTTCAAACGTAAAAAAATCATTATTCCTGATTCAGCCCATGGAACCAATCCAGCATCTACAGTTGTATGCGGAATGGAAGTTGTAGAAATTGAATCAAATGAACTAGGAAGAGTTGACTTAGAAAAACTTAAGGCAGTATTAGATGATGAAATTGCCGGGATGATGTTAACAAACCCAAATACTTTAGGTATCTTTGAAAATGACATCTGTGAAATTACAAAGCTTGTTCACGAAGCAGGCGGTTTAATGTATTATGACGGAGCTAATCTCAACGCTCTGCTTGGAAAAGTAAGACCTGGAGATATGGGATTTGACGTAATGCATATAAACTTGCATAAGACCTTTTCAACCCCTCATGGTGGTGGCGGTCCTGGATCTGGGCCTGTAGGTGTTACTGAAGAACTAGTAAAATACTTGCCTAACCCTAGAATCAAGAAAATTGATGATTATTACTTCTTAGAAAACAGCGGTGAAGCTTTAGGTCAAATTTCAAGTTATTTCGGTAACTATATGGTTTCCTTAAGAGCCTATACCTATATCAGAACATTAGGTAAAGAAAACCTAAGATTAGTAGGCCCTTATGCAACATTAAATGCAAACTATATTTCAAAGGCTTTAAAAACAGCTTATGACTTACCTATCAAAGG